>NZ_JBFUKN010000015.1:0-95857 GCF_056400845.1 Mycobacterium sp. P4_H6
GGCTGGCCGACTGGCTGGAGCAGTACACGCTCGGGTTGCCCGGTGGCGACGTCCTCTGGGACTTTCTGCAGAACCCGCTGGGCAACTCGATCGCGTTGATCCGGGACTTCCTGACGAATCCGGCGGCAGCGCTGCAGACGTGGGGGCCGTTCCTGGCGGCCGTCGCCTATCAGGCGATCTCGTGGGTCGGCGCGCTGACCACCTACCCGATGATCTTCCTGGCGCCGCTGATGGCCGCCGCGGCGTTGGGCATCCTGATCGGCGTGGGCGCCTACATGCTCAACGAGCTGCTCAAGCTGCAGGACCTGCCGCCACTGGATCTGGGTGAGCCGGCCACGCAGCCGCAGGGTGAGCAGCAGCAGCTGACCCCGGCGGCGTTCCCGGGCGGCGGTGCGCCGGCGACGGCAGCCGCGGGAGCTCCCGCGGGATCCGCGACGGCGGCGGCACCTGCCGCACCCGCGGCGACCGTGGCCGCACCGCTGGTTCCGTACGCGGTGGCCGGCGGCGATCCAGGCGAGGGTTTCACCCCGACGCTGCGGGATCACAACAGCGCGCAGGCACCGGCCGAGGGCATTCCGGCCGCCGCGGCCGGGATCGCGGCGTCATCGGTCGCGCAACGCAAACGGCGACGCAAGAAGGCCGCCGTCATCGAGGACCGCGCGTACGCCGACGCGTACGAAGACTATGAACCCGAGGAGCCCGAGCCCGAACGCCGGGCCGAATCCTGGATCGGCACCTCGACGCGCAGCGGTATCGACGCACAAGGGCTGACCACCGTGCGCACCGATCAGTTCGGCGGCTCGGCGGTCAGCCCGATGCTGCCGGGCGGCTGGCGCCCGGACGACGAGAACTAGCCGGCGGACACCGAACGGCCCGCGCTGTGCAGGTCGTTGCACGCCTCGATGACGCGCTCGGTCATCCCGGCCTCGGCCTTCTTCAGGTAGCTGCGCGGGTCGTAGGCCTTCTTGTTGCCGACCTCGCCGTCAACCTTCAACACCCCGTCGTAGTTGGTGAAGAAGTGGCCGGCGATGGGCCGGCTGAAGGCGTACTGGGTGTCGGTGTCGACGTTCATCTTCACCACGCCGAAGTTCAGCGAATCCTCGATCTCGGACTTCAGCGAACCGGACCCGCCGTGGAAGACGAAGTCGAACGGCTTGCTGCCCTCGGCCAGACCGAGCTTGGCCACCGCGACCTTCTGGCCCTGCTCGAGGATGTCGGGGCGCAGCTTGACGTTGCCGGGCTTGTACACGCCGTGCACGTTGCCGAACGTGGCTGCCAGCAGGTATTTGCCGTGCTCACCGACGCCGAGCGCGTCGATGGTCTTCTCGAAGTCCTCGGGCGTGGTGTAGAGCTTGTCGTTGATCTCGGCCTCGACGCCGTCCTCCTCGCCGCCGACCACACCGATCTCGATCTCCAGGATGATCTTGGCTTCGGCCGACAGCTTGAGCAGTTCCTGGGCGATCTGCAGGTTCTCGTCGATCGGCACCGCGGAGCCGTCCCACATGTGCGACTGGAACAGCGGGTTCTGGCCCTTGGCCACCCGCTCGGCAGAGATCGCGAGCAGCGGCCGGACGAAGGTGTCCAGCTTGTCCTTGGGGCAGTGGTCGGTGTGCAGGGCCACCGTGATGGGGTACTTGGCGGCGACGACGTGCGCGAACTCGGCCAGCGCGGTGGCGCCGGTCACCATGTCCTTGACGCCCAGACCGGACCCGAATTCCGCACCACCGGTGGAGAACTGGATGATCCCGTCGCTGCCCGCGTCGGCGAAGCCCTTGATGGCGGCGTTGATGCTCTCCGAACCGACACAGTTGATGGCCGGGAAGGCGAACGAGTGCTCCTTGGCACGGCCCAGCATCTCGGCGTATACCTCGGGCGTGGCGATGGGCATTGACTTCCTCCTGTGTCGCGAGCGCTTTCCCCGGCAGTATCTCAATAAAGCGACGCCGGCGGCAGGGCGGATACCGCCTTCACCGTTTACCGTGGACGAAGTGCGCGCCAAACCGGTCCTGATTCTGCTGGCGTCAGTGGCATCGGCATCGGTGGTCGGGTGCGCCCCTGCCTCTCCTTCCACACCGATATCCACTCCCGTCGCCGCGCCGACTCGCCCGCCGGAACCCGAGTTGGCCAGGTCCGTGGCCCCGGGGCGCGCTCAGGTCATCGTCAACGGGGACACCGGCCCGACCGGCCCGGTGAGCTGTTCCACCGATGACGGGCTGACCACGATCAGCGTCGGGGACAGCTCCCTGGGTGTCAGCGTGATCGTGACCGACGACGACGTGCCCGCGGTCCGGTCGGTCAGCATCGGCGATGTCGGCGGCGTCGCTCTCGGGTTCGCCGTGGGCACCGCGAGTCAGGCACCGACCGCCTCTCGCAACGGCGCCACGGTCATCGTCTCCGGGTCCGGCAGCGGCACYGATTCGGCCGACCCCGCGCGGGTCGTCGCCTCCAGCTATCAGATCGCCGTGGCCTGCCCGTAAGCCCCAGCCGGTATCTTGGGGCCTCATGACCACCACCCATCTGGCCTTGATGCCGGATTTCATGGATCCGATCAATCTGTTGAGTTATTTCGGAACCTGGGCCCTGGTCGGGCTGCTGGTGGTCGTCTTCGTCGAGTCCGGGGTGCTGTTCCCGATCCTTCCCGGTGACTCGCTGCTGTTCGTGGCGGGCATGCTGGCCGCCGGTATCCAGACGGCATCGGCGGAGGGCAATGTCGCCAGCACGGACTTCCAGCTCTGGCAGCTCCTGGTGTTCATCCCGATCGCCGCGATCCTCGGTGCGCAGGTCGGTTACTGGATCGGCCGCAATGTCGGTACCGCCATGTTCAAGCCGAACGCGCGCTTCCTCAAGCAGAAGTACCTCGACGAGGCGCACCTCTTCTTCGAGCAGCGCGGGCCGTTCGCCATCGTGATCGCCCGCTTCGTCCCGATCGTGCGCACCATCGCCCCGCTCACCGCGGGTGCGGCCAAGATGAACTACGCCGTCTTCACGCTGTACAACGCCGTGGGCGCCATCGTGTGGGGTGTCGGGCTGACGCTGCTCGGCTACTGGCTGGGCCGCTTCGAGGTCATCCAGAAGCTGCTCGAACCGATCGTCATCGGCATCGTCCTGCTGTCGGTGCTGCCGATCGCCATCGAGTGGTACAAACGCCGCAAGGCCGCCAAGAAGGCCGGCATCCCCACCCCGCCCATGGAGTCCGGCGAGCAGCCGTCAGCCTAGGTCGGCACTCCGCTGCGCAGCGCATCGAACAGCCGTCCCAGCCGCTCACGGTGGTCGTCCACCACGGCGTCCGGCCGGCCTTCGGCGATGACGCGTCGCGCAGTTCCGGTCATCACTGTCGCGTAGCCCGCGATGAAGAGCGCGGCGAACAACGGGGCGTCCCCGGCGAAACCCGGGTCGCCGTCGAGAAGTTCCGCCAGGGTCCGCTCCATCTCCGACGCGATCTCCCTCGCCCGCGCGATCAGCGCCGGTGACGCCGCGACGGTCCGGTAGAAGGGGATCGACCCCTCCTTGATGCCGGACAGCGCATGACGGTCGTCGACGAGACGAAACGCGACGTCGCGCAGCGACGCGAGCACGTCGACGCCGGATGCGCGGTCGCGCACGGCCGACCGCAGGATCTCGACGGCATCCTCCTCGCGGTCGAAGAGCAGGTCCTCCTTGCGCGGGAAGTGCTTGAACACCGTGACGCTGGAGACCCCGGCCTCGCGTGCGACATCGGCGACGGTGACGGTGTCGAACCCGCGATCGAGGAACAACACGGTCGCGACATCGGAGATCTTCCGGCGCGTGAGCGGGCCGCCGCGCTCCGCGTTTCTCGGCATTTCACCTCACTGTGTTGACTGACTTAGTTTAGTCACTTAGTTTAGTTGCATGGTTGCTACTCAGAGCATTGTGCCGCCTCGCTCGCTGCGGCAGGCCTGGCCGGCGCTGATGGGCCTGTCGGCGGTGTTCCTCTTCGAGATGCTGGACAACTCGATCCTCACGGTGGCGCTCCCCACGATCGGGCGTGACCTGCACGCCTCCACCACCGCGCTGCAGTGGGTGACCGGCGCCTACGCCGTCGTCTTCGGCGGGCTGATGCTCATCTTCGGCGCCGTCGCCGACCGGTTCGGGCGACGCCGGGTCATGGTCATCGGGCTGGTGCTGCTCGCCGTCGCGAGTCTGTCCACCGCCTTCGTCGAGACCGCGGGGCAGTTGATCGCCGTCCGGATGCTGACGGGTTTCGCGGCGGCGATGACCACGCCCGGTTCGATGGCACTGGCGTTCCGGTTGTTCACCGACGACGCCCTGCGCATCCGGGCGATCACCCTGATCTCCACGGTGGGCCTAGTCGGGTTGGCGATCGGCCCGACCGTCGGCGGATTCGTCATCGCGGTCGCGCCCTGGCAGATCCTGCTGCTGGTGAATGTGCCGATCGCCGTCGTCGCGATCATTGGGGTGCGGTCCGGGATCGGCGCGGACCGGGCGGACGACCTGCATCACGATCCGTTGGACATCGCCGGCGCCGTGCTGGGGACGGCGGCCATCGTGCTGGCATTGGTGGCGCCGACGCTGTTCGTCGAGCAGGGTCCTGGGTCGTGGATCCCGTGGCTGGTCGCCACCGTGGCAGCCGTGACGACGGTGTTGTTCGTGCTCAGGGAAAGGTCAGCGCGCTACCCGTTGATCTCGCTCGACCTCCTTGCGCGCCCACTGGTTTCGAGCGGATTGGCATTCAAGGCCGCGGCCGGCCTGGCGCTCGCGGGCCTCGGCTATTTGGTCACGCTGCAGCTGCAACTGGACTGGGGCTGGTCGCCGGCGCTGGCCGCGGTCGGGATGCTGCCGCAGGTCATCGTGCTGGTGGTCGGCAGTTTCTTCGTCAACCCGTTCGTCGCGCGGGTCGGCCCGGAGCGGGCAGCCTGGCTGAGCGCCTCGGCGGTGGTGGCCGGGCTGGCGGTCTACGGGCTGCTGGGCAACTACTGCTATCCGTGGGTGGCGGTGGCGCTGGTCCTGGTCGCGGCCGGGATGCGGGTGGTCGGGGTGGTCGCCGCGGTCAACGTGCTGCGCGGTCTGCCGGAGAACCGGACCACGATCGGCACCGCGCTCGTCGATACCGCCTCCGAGGTCACCTCCGGTGTCGGGGTCGCGGTCAGCGGCACGATCCTGGCGGCACTGTTCACCGGCGCCATCGCCACCTCGCACTGGAGCGCGGCGCAGACCGCGCAATTCCGGGAGTCCGTCACGATCGCGGGACTGGTGCTGACCGTGCTGGCCGGCGCACTGGTGGCGTTCGGGATCGTGCGGAGCCGCCGGGCCTAACGTTCTTCGAGCGCCCGGATCAGACTGGCCGCATCCCACGGCCCCTGGTGTCGTATGCCGTTGACGAACAGCGTCGGCGTGGCGTTGAGATCCATCGCCTCGGCGTCCTCGGCGTCATCGGTGACCCGGTGCAGCACCTTCGACGAATGCACCCGCACGTCCTGGTCGAACTGCTCGATGTCGCACCCTGCGGCCACCGCATACCGGTAGATGTCCGACCATTCCAGGTCGTCCTGGTGGGCGAACAATTCGTGCGCCATCTCCCAGAACTTGCCCTGCAGTGCCGCGGCCTCACTGGCCCGCGCGGCGTCGAAGGCCCGCGGGTGGGCGCGCTCGAGCGGGAAATGCCGCCACACATAGAGCAATTCGTCGCCGAAATGCGCCCGCACTTCGTCGATCGCGCCGGTCGCGCGGCTGCAGAACGGGCATTCGAAGTCACCGTACTCGACCAGGGTCAGCGGGGCGCCGGGCTCGCCGCGGGCGTGGTCCCGGTCGAGATCGATGGGGCGCAGCAGTTTCAGCCCGACCGGCTCGGGGGGACTGAGCCAGTCGGTGAGCCGGAAGATGGCCCAGCCGAGGGCGAATGCGATGACCGACGCCGCCAGCACACCGATGCGCGCCTGGTCCTGACGGCTGGGGTCGGTGATTGCGATGTCGACGATGAACAGCGAGATGGTGAAGCCGATACCGGACAGCGCTGCGCCACCGGCGATCCGGCGCAGGGTGAGTCCGGGGGCGAGCTCGCCGAGCCCGATGCGCTGGATCAGCCAGGTGGCCCCGGTGATGCCGACGAACTTGCCGATCACCAGGCCGGCGACGATGCCCCACGTCAGCGGTGACTGCAGCGCCGTGGACAAGCTCTGCGCGTCGAGCCGCACGCCGGCATTGACCAAGGCGAACAGCGGCAGCACGACGAACGAGACGGTGGGTCCGACCGTGGTCTGCAGCCGTTCGTTGATCGAGATCGATTCGCGCAGCGCGCGACTCGCGGCGCGGGCGTACTCGGAATTGGGCGACTGCCGGAACGCGCGGATCTGGTCGACGGCCCGCTCGACGGGACGCCGCTCGGGCGTGAACACCGGGATCAGCAGCGCGATCACCACGCCGGCCAGCGTCGGATGAATCCCGGCCATGTACAGGGCGACCCAGAGCGCCACCCCGAAAACCGCGTAGGCGGGTCCACGGAATCCCGGCGGCAGGTACCGCACCAGCGCGAGGGCGCCGGTCAGCGCCGCCGAGACCAGCAGCGGGCCGACCTGGACGCTGTCGGAGTAGAACAGCGCGATCGCACACAGCGCCCCGACGTCGTCCACCACCGCCAGGGTGAGCAGGAAGATCCGCACGCGCGCAGGGAATTTGGGCTTGATGATGGCCAGCGCACCGACCAGGAACRCTGTGTCGGTGGAGATGACCACGCCCCACGCCTGGGCGTTCTCACCCGTCGGGTTGAACGCCAGGAACACCACGGCCGGGATCACCAGGCCCGCGGCCGCGGCGATCACCGGCACCGCGGCCCGCGACCGGTCGGTCAGCTCACCGATGGTGAATTCGCGGGTCACCTCGAGCCCGACGATGAAGAAGAAGAACGTCATCAACGCGTCGTTGATGAAGTGCTTGACCGTCATCTCGAAGTGGTGCGCACCGACACTGAAACCCACGTGGGTGTCCAGCAGGGCCGAATAGCTCTCGGCCCAGGGCGAGTTCGCCCACGCGATGGCGATGACGGTGAACAACAGCAGCAATGCGGCCGCCGTGTTGTCCGTCGTCCTGGTGGCCTTGCTGCCACGGCTGAACCGCGACGGCAGCAGCGGGAAACCCCGCTCGGTCGTCGGCTCAGTCACTGATCGGCGTCTCCGTCAGCGTCGTCGGTGTCGTCGAGCGTGTGGGCGGCTTCCATCAGCATCCAGCCGGACAGCTGCACCGAGAGGTCACGCTCGGCGATCTCGGAGGCGTTGACCGCTCCCTCCACGAACTGGRCATCCCCGGTCACCGATTGCGGCACCACGGCGTTGCGGTCCCAGAAGGCGCCGAACAACGGCAACCCGTCCACCGTCTGCCGGTAATCCCACGCCGACCGCGCCGAGGTGAGCACCAGATCCCGGGCGGTGGTGCGGGCCTGCTCGTCCTCGGGTGCGGTGCCGGGCAGATCGGTGGCGACGAACGCCAGATAGCGGGCCAGGATCGCGTTGAACAGCCCGCCGTCACCACCGCCGGCACCGCGGATGACCCCATCGGTGGTCATCTCCTTGGCGACCGCGGCCACCAGTCGGTGCACCCGCTGGGCGTGTTCGGGGTCGTCGGTGCGGTTGGCCAGCTCGACCTCGAGCCCGAGCACCACGCCCTGGCAGTAGGTGTATTGCGCGCGCACCAGCGAACCGCCCTTGACACCGTCGAACACCAGGTGGGTCTCGGGGTCGATCAGCGTCTCGTCGATCCAGTCGGCCATCTGCTGGGCGCGGCGCACCCGGTCGTGGCGCGCCAGGAAGATCGCGGCGGGTCCGTTGGCCGGTGCGTTGAAGAACTGGTCCTGTTTGCGCCACGGGATGCCGCCGCCGTCCTCGGGCACCCAGGAGTTCAGGAACTGATCGGCCAGCTTGTCGAGCGCGTTTGGTCGTCCGATGTCGCACAGCCGCCCGGAACGTTCCAGTGCGAGCGCCAGCCAGGCCATGTCGTCGTAGTAGTCGTTGGTCCAGCGGAGGTTGTTGCGGATGTGGTGCCCGCGGATCTGACGGTTGATGCGGGTGAGGCGCTGCGGCTGGGGGTCGCGCAGCTGCGCGTCGACCAGGCAGTCCAGCAGGTGGGCCTGCCACCAGTAGTGCCAGGTACCGAACAGGGTCTGTTTGCGGGCGGYCGGCCAGGCCACCACGCCGAGCTGGGTGCCGGGCAGCCCCCACAACCGTTTGAGGTGTCGCTTGGTGATCGCGGCTTCCGAACTGGCTGCACGATTTGCCCACACCTGAACCATGCTTAGATCCTGCCCTACCAGGCCCGGGATGTGTCGGCATGCGTGCGGATCCACGCGTGCATCGCGATGCCGGCGGCGACACCGGCGTTGATGCTGCGGGTCGAGCCGAACTGGGCGATGGACACCGTCAATTCGGCCCCGCCGGAGGCTTCCGGGGTGATGCCCGGGCCCTCCTGCCCGAACACCAGCAGGCATTCCCGGGGCAGCGTGACGTGTTCGAGGGGCTGGGACCCCGGCACATTGTCGACGGCGACGACGGTGAGGCCCGCGCCGGCGGCGAAGTCCAGCAGCTCGGCGGTGGAGTCGTGGTGGCGCAGCCGTTGGTAGCGGTCGGTCACCATGGCGCCGCGACGGTTCCAGCGGCGCCGGCCGACGATGTGCACGGTGTCCACCGCGAAGGCGTTGGCGGTGCGCACCACGGTGCCGATATTGGCATCGCTGCCAAAGTTCTCGATGGCCACGTGCAGCGGGTGCCTTCGGGTGTCGATATCGGCGATGATCGCCTCACGCGTCCAATACCGGTATGCGTCAACGACATTGCGGGTGTCCCCGTCGCGCAACAAGTCCGGATCGTAGCGTGGGTCATCGGGTGCGGGCCCGTCCCAGGGGCCGACGCCCGGCGTCTCGCCCCATTCGGTGGGGCCTGGTCGCTCTGACGAGCTGTCAGTCACCGGTCGTCCACAGCGCCGCGTGGGTGCCGACCAGTGACACCGACGGGTAGAGCAGCGCGGCGTTGATCTCACCCTGGGTGCACATCGATGCCCGGATGGACACCGCGTCCCGCGCCGCGTCGGGCATCACCAACAGCGAGGAGCCGTACAACGAACAGGCATGGGAGAGGCCACTTCCCGGCAGGGTCGGGCCGGTCAGCACCATCAGCGGACCACCGCGCGCCTTCGAGTCGTCCTGGTAGCGTTCGGCCAGCCCGTCGATCGACAGGCCAAGCAGCATGTATCCGTTGCCGCTGAACGCCTCCGGGTCACCCAGCGCGGTCGGCGCCAGCTGCGAGCCGTCGGCCTTGAAAGCATCCACGCTGGTCGAGCGCATCGCCAGGCCGGTCTCGGTGGCGCTGGTGGGCGCCAACCCGACCGGGAAGGCCGCCGCGTAGGCGACCGTCGTCTTGGGCATCCGGTCGTGCGGCGAGTACAGGTACACCCCGCGCACCTGGCTCTGGTCCCGGATCGGGCCCAGACATGCTGTGCCACTGAGGCGCTGCGGGTCCCGCGCGGTGATGGGCTGCAGGCTCAGGTCGGGCGCCGACGCGCACCCGCCGATGGCATTGCCTTCGATGGGGTGGGCGAGCGCACCGTACAGACCGAACCGCAGGGTCTCCGCCGGAGCGTGCGCGCCGCCCTCCTCGGCGACGGCGGCATCGACGTMGATGAGCACCTGATCGCCCTCGAACCGCAGATTGGCCACCGACACGTTCCAGCCCAGGACGGACAGCGACTCGCCCACCTTGGCCTGCTGGGTGCCGAAGGGGCCTGCGGTGTCGTCGCTGCCGGAGCACGCCGCAAGCGTCAGCACCGCCAGCGTGGCCGCCAGCATCCGTTTCCACCGCATTCAGGTCCGCCCGCGGCCTTTACCGACCCTTTTGGTCAAGCCGCGCAACAGGTTCCGAGGAACCAGCCGGCTGCCGGTGGTGAGCACCTTGTACTGCAGGCCGGGCACGATCACGATCTCACCCTTGGCGACATCGGCCAGGCAGTCCCGGACCACGTCGTCGACCTCAAGCCAGAACCAGGACGGCGTGCCCGACATCTCGATGCCGGCCCGCTCGTGGAACTCGGTGCGCACGAAGCCCGGGCACAGTGCGTGCACGCCGACACCGGTGCCGCCGAGGCCGTTGGCCAGGCCCTCGGAGAAGGCGATGACCCAGGATTTGGACGCCGAATAGGTGGAGCCGCGGCCGGGCAGCAGGCCCGCCACACTGGCCACGTTGATGACGGTGCCCTCTCCGGCGGCCAGCATGGCAGGCAGCGCGGCATGGGTCAGTTGCATGACGGCGGTGACGTTGACGTCCAGCTGGGACTGCAGCAGCGCGAAGTCAGCGGTCCAGAACTCGCCCGAGGTGCCGAACCCGGCGTTGTTGATCAGGGTGTGCACCCCGGCGGACAGCCGCTCGGCGACCCGTTGCCGATCCGCGGCGACGGCCAGGTCGGCGGGGAGTACCTCGACGGTGCTTCCGGCTTCATCGCGCAGTTCGGCGGCGAGTTGTTCCAGGCGTGCGGTGTCGCGGGCTACCAGGACCAGGTCGTACCCGTCCTGGGCGTAACGGCGGGCGAAACCCTCTCCGAGGCCGGAGGTCGGCCCGGTGATCAGTGCTACCGGCACAGGCGGTTACCGCTGGTAGTGCGGTGACTGCCGGGTGCTGTTGTGCACCGGCGGACGCTGCTGGACATAGCGGCCCACGTCAGCGCGGCCGGGCGGCAGGTCGCCGCGTCCGGCGGGAAGTTCGGCGGGGCGCGGCAGCAACGGACGGCTCGGCGAACCGCTGCGGCGGGCCAGTGCGGGCTGACCGCTGCGGGCACCGACACCGTTGTGGCCGGGCTGCGGGACCGGAGGCAGCACCCGGAGCAGGTCGTTGAACTGACGCACGGTGCGCAGTCCCTCGTCCCACTGGGCGCGGCTGCTGGTGATCGGCATGGCCACCAGCGTCCAGTTCTGCTCGTTCCACATGATCTCGGCGCAATCGGGTGCGGTGTGCGCGAACGTCACCATCCGGCGGTCGCACGCGCGGCGGGCCGCATCGAGATTGGTGGAGTACACCATCCGCGGGCCGATGGCGCCGAGCAGCCAGATATCGCTCTCGCGGGGCTCCTTGATGTCCTTGAGACGCAGGTCCACCACGACATTGGTGCCGACTTTGCGGTGCAGCGCGATCACGGTGGCGACATCGTCGAGATCGAAGATGAAGACMGCCTCGCCGCGGATCTGGCCCAGCACCACATTGCGGGCCGTGACGCTTTCCCCGACGGTCGACATCACGCCGCGCTTCCAGCGGCTCAGGATGTCGGCAGATTCGTGTTCATAGTCGAAACCGTGCGACTTCGCCCACGACTTACGCCGCCGGCCCAACCCGCGCCGGCGGTCGATATCCACGTACAGCAAGACCGCAGCTCCGACAAAGCAGAGGGCGGACAGCGTGAACCAGAGAGGAACCATTGCCCTCAGCGTACTTGCTGGAGCCCGATTCGCCAGAACTCGAGATGGTCACAACAGGGTTACTCGAGCACCAATGGCCACTTGTTGCACGGAATCGCGGGGGAACCGTGCAACAAGTGGCCATCGAGCGGGGTGGATCAGGCCAAGATCAGGCCCTCGCCGTCGGCGCTGACGTCGACGGTGACGGTGTCTCCGTCGTGCACCTGGCCGGCCAGCAACATCCGGGCCAGCTGGTCGCCGATCGCCTGCTGCACCAGCCGGCGCAGCGGGCGGGCACCGTAGAGCGGGTCGAATCCGCGATCGGCCAGCCACTGCTTGGCCTCCAGCGACACCTCCAGGGTGAGCCTGCGCTGAGCCAGCCGCTTCTGCAGCTGGTTCAGCTGGATGTCGACGATGGACACCAGCTGGTCGGGGGTCAGCGCGTCGAAGATCAGCACGTCGTCGAGACGGTTGATGAACTCCGGCTTGAACGCCGCCCGAACGGCCGCCATCACCTGCTCCTCGGTGCCGCCCGACCCGAGGTTGGACGTCAGGATGAGGATGGTGTTGCGGAAATCGACCGTGCGACCCTGACCGTCGGTCAGCCTGCCCTCGTCGAGGACCTGCAGCAGCACGTCGAACACGTCCGGGTGCGCCTTCTCCACCTCGTCGAACAGCACCACGGTGTACGGCCTGCGCCGCACCGCCTCGGTGAGCTGACCGCCCTGGTCGTAGCCGATGTAGCCCGGAGGCGCACCGACCAGCCGAGCGACGGAGTGCTTCTCGCCGTACTCGCTCATGTCGATGCGGACCATCGCGCGTTCGTCGTCGAACAGGAACTCCGCGAGCGCCTTGGCCAGCTCGGTCTTACCGACACCGGTGGGCCCGAGGAACATGAACGAGCCCGTCGGACGGTTCGGGTCGGCGACGCCGGCGCGTGAACGCCGCACCGCGTCGGAGACCGCGGCGACCGCGTCCTTCTGACCGATGACGCGACGACCCAGCTCGTCCTCCATGCGCAGCAGCTTGGCGGTCTCCCCTTCGAGCATCCGCCCGGCCGGGATACCGGTCCAGGCCTCCACCACCTCGGCGATGTCGTCGGGACCGACCTCCTCCTTGAGCATCACGTTCTCGCGGGCCTCCGCGACCGGCAGTGCGGCGTCGAGCTTCTTCTCGATCTCCGGGATGCGGCCGTAGCGCAGCTCGGCGGCCTTGGCCAGGTCACCGTCGCGCTCGGCGCGGTCGGCCTCGCCGCGCAGCCGGTCCAGCTGTTCGGTGAAATCGCGGACGATGTCGATGGCGCTCTTCTCGTTCTGCCACCGCGTGGTCAGTTCGGACAGCTGTTCCTTCTTGTCGGCCAGCTCGGCGCGCAGCTTCTCCAGGCGGTCCTTCGAGGCGTCGTCCGATTCCTTGGCCAGCGCCATCTCCTCGATCTCGAGGCGGCGGACCAGCCGTTCGACCTCGTCGATCTCGACGGGCCGGGAGTCGATCTCCATCCGCAGCCGCGATCCGGCCTCGTCGACCAGGTCGATGGCCTTGTCGGGCAGGAAGCGGCTGGTGATGTACCGGTCGCTCAGCGTCGCGGCGGCCACCAGCGCGGAGTCGGTGATGCGCACACCGTGGTGCACCTCGTAGCGGTCCTTGAGACCACGCAAGATGCCGACGGTGTCCTCGACGGAGGGTTCGCCGACCAGCACCTGCTGGAAGCGGCGCTCCAGCGCGGCGTCCTTCTCGATGTACTTGCGGTACTCATCGAGCGTGGTGGCACCGACCAGGCGCAGCTCGCCACGGGCCAGCATGGGCTTGATCATGTTGCCGGCGTCCATCGCCGACTCACCGGTGGCACCGGCGCCGACGATGGTGTGCAGCTCGTCGATGAACGTGATGACCTGCCCGGCCGAGTTCTTGATGTCATCGAGGACGGCCTTGAGGCGCTCCTCGAATTCACCGCGGTACTTGGCGCCGGCCACCATGGCACCCAGGTCCAGGGAGACCAGGGTCTTGTCGCGCAGGCTCTCCGGCACGTCGCCGGCGATGATGCGCTGGGCCAGGCCCTCGACGATGGCGGTCTTGCCGACACCGGGCTCACCGATGAGCACCGGGTTGTTCTTGGTACGGCGGCTCAGCACCTGCACGACGCGACGAATCTCGTTGTCGCGCCCGATCACCGGGTCGAGCTTGCCTTCCCGGGCGGCGGCGGTCAGGTCGGTGGAGTACTTCTCCAGCGCCTGATAGGTGCCCTCGGGGTCGGGGCTGGTGACCCGGGCGCTGCCACGCACCTTGGTGAACGCGTCACGCAGGGCTTCCGGCGATGCGCCGGCACCGGTGAGCAGCTTGGCCGTGTCCGCATTGCCGGTGGCCAGGCCGACCAGCAGATGCTCGGTGGAGACGTACTCGTCGTCCATCTCGGTGGCCAGGTGCTGCGCCGTGGTGATCGCGGTGATCGCGTCCGGGCTGAGCTGGGGTTGCGAGCTGGAACCGGAGGCGCTGGGCAGCCGGGCGACGAGGCGCTCGGCCTCGGACCGGATCCTCGCGGGCTCGACTCCGACCGCTTCCAGCAGAGGCGCGGCGATACCGTCGTTCTGCGTCAGCAACGCCATCAACAAATGAGCGGGAGTGATCTGCGGGTTGCCTGCCGACGTCGCCGCCTGCAGGGCCGAGGTCAGTGCCGCCTGGGTCTTCGTGGTCGGATTGAACGAGTCCACGACACCTACCTTTCTAGGTTCTTTACAGCTGGGTAAAAATGCTTGTCGTGTTGTGCAACGCAGTCAAGGTTGAGTCTGTTCCGCTCAACTCTATAAATTTTCGGTGAGTCGCGCCGCGCACCCGCCGACGTTCGACCGGACGGGGTTAACGTCTGTGTATGTCCGAGTCCGGTTCCGGCGATTTCGAGTTCGAACGGAAGTTCTTCGTCCGCGAGATGCCCGCCGTCGCGGCGTCCGATCCCACTCCGGCGCTGATCGTGCAGGCCTACCTGTTCGCCGCGGACGGCTACGCGGTCCGCATCCGCCTCCAGGGTCCGGCCCCCGCCGAGCTCAGTGGGACGCCCGCCGAACTCGTGCAGGCACTGAGTGACGACACGATCGGCACCATGACCGCCAAGGGGCCCGCCACCGGCGGCACCCGCTACGAGGCCGAGCGCGAACTCGATCCGGTGGTGGCCGGGCAGATCGTGGCGCGGGCCGAGCACGTCGTCGTGAAGGTCCGGTACTCGGCGTGGCTGGGCGAGGACGGCTGGATCATCGACCGGTTCCTGAGCGGCAACGCTCCCCTGGTGATCGCCGAGGTCGAGCGCGGCGGGCCCGTCGTCGATCTGGTGATACCGGAGTTCTGCGCCACCGAGGTGTCCGAGGACGACCGCTTCCGCAACGAGTACCTCGCG
Source organism: Mycobacterium sp. P4_H6 (assembly GCF_056400845.1). Classification (NCBI taxonomy): domain Bacteria; kingdom Bacillati; phylum Actinomycetota; class Actinomycetes; order Mycobacteriales; family Mycobacteriaceae; genus Mycobacterium; species Mycobacterium sp. P4_H6. Next base: position 14,787 of record NZ_JBFUKN010000015.1, read on the forward strand.
CACCATCCGTTCGGCGGCTGGGCAGGCACCTACCTCGACGAGCTCGAGCTGCTCGGTCCCCGGTTCGTGGAAAGTCTCGGACGAAATACCTTCGGCTGATCGGCGACACTGTGGCGATGCGCTTCAATCCCCCGCCGAACTGGCCGCCTGTCCCGCCGGGGTGGGCGCCGCCCGCCGGCTGGCAGCCCGACCCGTCCTGGCCGCCGCCGCCACCGGGCTGGCCGCTGTGGGTGCCGGCGGGGAAGTCCGGGCGCCGCAACGGACTCATCCTCGGTGCGGTGGGCGCCGTGCTACTGATCGCCGTCGGCGCGGTCGTCACCATCGCCGTGACCCGCGACGGACCGACCGCTGGTCCGGTCGGCGCCCCGACGACGACCACGACCGCCGCGGCGCTCTCCGATGAGGACCAGATCGAGAAGGTCGTCGAGCAGTTCCAGCAGGCTTGGAACGGACAGGAATTCGACAACCTGCGCAATCTGATGTGCGCCGACATGCGTGCCGATGAACAATTCTCCCGGGCCAATTTCGCCCAGATGCGCGACGAGATGGGTCAGTTGGATCTGAGCGTCACGTCGATCGACGTCAATGGCAAGACTGCCGACACCGTGATCGAGAACGACGGCAAAGACCCCGACGACATCGCGTTCTCCTACGAGAACGGCCAGTGGAAGTGGTGTGAACTATGACCGACAGCTGGGGTTCCGTGCTGACCGAGCTCATTCCGCTGGCCATGGTGATCGCGCTCTCACCGCTGTCCATCATTCCCGCGGTGCTCGCCCTGCACACCGACCGACCGCGTCCGACCGGGCTGGCCTTCCTGGCCGGCTGGCTGTTGGGGCTGGCCGCGCTGGTGTCGCTGTTCGTGGTGGCCTCCGATCTGGTCGGCTCCCTGGACAAGCCGCCGAGCTGGGCGTCCTGGCTGCGCATCATCGTCGGTGCGGCACTGATCGTGTTCGGCGGATACAAGTGGGTGACCCGCAAGAAGTCCGAGCATTCACCGGCCTGGATGCGCAAGCTGAGYGGCCTCACCCCGACCCGGGCCGTGGTGACCGCCGCGGCGCTTGCGGTGGTGAACCCCAAGGTGTTGTTCATCTGCATCGCCGCGGGTTTGGCGATCGGCACCGCCGGTATCGGCCAAGCGCACGCCTGGCTGGCAATGATCTACTTCGTGCTGATCGCCGGTAGCACCGCGCTCCTGCCGATCCTGGCCTATGTCGTCAGTGGGGAACGGTTGGCGGCCCCGTTGACCCGACTGAAGGAGTGGATGGAGCACCAGCACGCCACCCTGGTGGCCGCCATCCTGGTCCTCATCGGTCTCATGTTGCTGTACAAGGGAATTCACGCACTCGCATAGTCCCAGAACTGCAACCATCGGACCGAATCGAACAGCAGCAACGTGGCCCCGTAGAGCAGCAGGATCACCAGCGCGCCGGCCAGGCTGCTGCGCCGGCCCGCACCGTCCACCGGATCCAGCCACCGCCGGAAAGGCCTCGACGCCCAAGGCATCAGCCACCACTGCATCAGGACCACGCTGACCACCTGACTCAGCCACAGCGACAGCCAGGGCTCGGCCCCGAACCGGTCCAGCACCGGACCGAGGAACCTCGACAGCAGCGTCACCGTCGGGTACAGCACGACCATGACGAGCATGACCGACTTCCAGTTGGGTGTCATCAGCATGCGGCCACCGTCGGTGCGCACGGTGGTGCCGAAACCGGTGGTGCCCGACGCTGCGGCGAACTCCGCGGTCAGGCTCGACCGCAGACCGGGCAGGGCGGACTCGCGTTGACCCGATGACATCCACCCGGCCAACTGCCGATCGGTGCGAAAACGCAGCACCGAGAGTGCTTCTCCCCCATCCACAAAGAGAACGGTGCCCTCATACCCGCTGAATCCGCGCGCGGCCGCGGCGAGTCCGCGCTGCGAATCCAGGAACTCGCCGGCCTTGCCCTCGACGAGCTGATGCCGAAAGGCTGCGATGCCGGCCGGAGGCGGCTCGTCGGTCGCGAGCTGGATTGCCGGAGCCGCCGGTAGCCATCCCGCAGTGCGCAACACGTCGGCGTCGTCCAGCCAGGCGTCCACTTCCGTTGTGCCGGTGAAGGTCACCGCAACGGCGGGCTCGAAGCATCCGTCGACCACCGACACCCCAGCTCTGATGCAGCCGGGTGCGGTGGCGGTCAACGCGTTCGCCCACTCCGAGAACGTGCCGTCGCCGCCGGGGTGGAACACCAGCACCGCGGTCACCTCGCGCCCGGTCACTCGGGCAGCCCCAACTCGACGGCCGAGGCCGTCAGGTAGCGGTTCACGGTGGGCCCGATCAGGGTCACCACATCCTCGGTCGGCAGATCCGCCAAAGGGGGCACCTTCATCACATAGCGCAGCAGTGCGGTGCCCAGCAGATTGGTGGCGGCCAGCATCGCCCGCAGCGGGGCCTGCTCGCCACCGCCGATGACTCCGGACACCGCGGTCAGCACGTAAGTCTGGATGAAGGACCGCAGCGCCTCGTTCGCGTCGGGGTTCGAGGTGGCGGACTGCAGCATCGCGATCATGCTCTGCCCGGTCTCCGGCCCCTCCCAGATCTGCAGGTATCGGCGGACCAGGCGAGTGCCGACATCTCCCTCGGCGGCGGTCATCGCCGCGACGAGTTGTTCGGGATCGAGCAGCAGCCGCAGGGATTCGCGAAACAGGTCGGCCTTGGACCCGAACAGATACAGCACCATCGACGGGTCGACGTGGGCGTCGCGGGCGATGGCGCGCAGCGTCGTCTTCTCGTATCCGTGCGCCGCGAAATGGTGCTTGGCCGCTGCCAGCACGGCGTCCCTGGAGACCGGCTCACCCTGCCTCCTACCCCGCTTCGAGGTTCTCTGTGCTGGTGAAGGCATGTTTCGACATTATCATTTCACTCACTGTTGAAATACCGCCGAGGCGGAGTTACGCTCTGCGGACATTATTTCAACACTGGATGAAAAGAGCGCACGATGACCGCTCCCGCCCCCGCCAGGCCGGCCCACCATGCCGTCCCCGAGCTCCAGCCCCCTGCCGCGGCCCGGGCGGCGGCCGTCGTGTTCGCCCTCACCGCCCTGCTGGCGATCCTCGCGCTCGCCTTCGCGCTGCCCGCGGCGAAGTCGAAACCACACGAGGTACCGATCGGGATCGCCGGGCCCACAGCGGTGGCCGAGATGCTCGAGCGGACCGCCCCCGGTGCCTTCGCCGTCACCTACTACCCCGGTGCCGCCGCGCTGCGGCAGGCTGTGCTGGACCGGCAGGTGTACGGCGGCATCGCCTTCGACACGGGCCAACCGACGCTGTTCACCGCCACCGGCGGCAGCCCCGCAATCGCACAGCTGCTCACCCAGATCGGGTCGGGTATCGCCGGGCACAACGGAGTGCAGCTGAACACCGAGGACATCGCCCCGCCCAGTGCCGATGACCCGCGCGGCGCCGGCCTGGCCGCGTCGGCACTGCCCATCACGCTGGCCAGCATCCTGCCCGCGATGGCGCTGGTCCTCGTCCTTAGGCAGCAGGTATGGCTCCGCTTCGCCGCGGCGATCGCCTTCGCCGGCCTGATGGGTGTGACGGCCGCGGTGCTGCTGCGCTACCCGCTGGGGTCGATCGATGAGAACTTCTGGGGCGTCGCCGGTGGACTGGCGCTCGGCATTGCGGCCGCACTGCTGTTCGTCCTCGGGCTGGGGTCGCTGTTCGGACGGACCGGGTTGGCCATCGGGTCGGGGCTGGCGGTGCTGGTCGGCAACCCGCTGTCGGGGCTGACCAGTGCACCCGAGATGTTGCCCGCCGGCTGGGGCACGATCGGCCAGCTGCTGCCCCAAGGTGCCACCGCCACCCTGTTGCGGTCGACGGCCTACTTCGGCGGTTCCGGCGCCACCTCGGCGATTTTGGTGCTGAGCTGCTGGGCGATCGCGGGCACAGCGCTGATTGCGACCGCCGCGATCCGCCGCGCCTAAACTCGTACCCCGTGGGACTCGACGACCGCGACGCGCTGCAGACCCTGCGTGCCGCGGTCGGCACCGATGAGGTGATCCGCAGGATCTACACGCGCTGGTTCGCCATCGACATGTCGGCGCGCGATCTGTTTCCTCCCGACCTGACCCGCCAGCGGGCGTCCTTCGGTGAAGCCCTGAGCTGGCTGCTAGCCGAGATGATCGCCCAGCGCGCCGACGAACCGGTCGCCTTCATGGCCCAACTCGGGCGGGATCACCGCAAATACGGTGTCACCGGGGCGCATTACGACACCCTGGGCCAGGCGCTGCTGGCCACCCTGCGCGGCGAGCTCGCCGAGGCCTGGGACGGCCGGATCGCCGAGGCCACAACGGATTTCGTGGGGCTCGTGATCGGTGTGATGCGCGGCGCCGCCGACGCCGAGCAGACGCCGCCGTTCGTCGACGGCACGGTGCTCGAGCACATCCGGGCGACGCGGGACGTCTCGATCGTCCGGTTGCAGCTGGACCGGCCGCTGTCCTATCACCCCGGGCAGTACGTGACGGTGCAGGTGCCGCAGTGGCCGCGCCGGTGGCGTTATCTGAGTCCGTCGATACCCGCCGACGGCAGCGGTGCCATCGAGTTCCACGTCCGGTCCGTCAGCGGCGGAATGGTCAGCACGGCAATCGTCGGCGAAACCGTGCCCGGGGACCGGTGGCGACTGTCCAACCCGCACGGCGGACTGCAGATCGACCGCGACGGTGAGGACGTGCTGCTGGTGGCGGGCAGCACCGGGCTGGCGCCGCTGCGGGCGTTGATCTCCGACCTGTGCCGTTTTGCCGAGAACCCGCGGGTGCACCTGTTCTTCGGCGGCCGTTATCCCTGCGATCTCTACGATCTGCGCACACTGTGGGAGATCGCCTCGACCAACCCGTGGCTGTCGGTGACGCCGGTCTCGGAGTTCTCCACCAATCCGCCGTGGGCCGCCGACTATCCCGATCACCAGCCACCACGCGGCCTGCATGTGCGTCAGACCGGGCAGTTGCCCGAGGTGGTGACGAGCTACGGCAGCTGGGGTGACCGCCAGATCCTGATCTGCGGCGGTCCGGACATGGTGACCGCGACCAAGGCCGCACTGATCGCGAAAGGCGCACCGCCCGAGCGGATCCAGCACGACCCGCTGGCGTGACAGAATTCCGTCATGGCCGAACTCGAGCGCATCACCCTGCGGGACCCATCGTCGGCGCTGACGGCCGCGTTCGTGCCCGGCGCGGGCATGATCGGTACCTCGCTGGCCGATGACGGCGTCGAGTTCCTCGGCCAGCGACGCGGCCTCGAGGCCTACGTCACCGACGGGAAGACGATGGGTATCCCCATCCTCTACCCGTGGGCCAACCGGCTCAGCGGTACCGACTACGCGGTGGACGGGAAGAGCGTCGATCTGGCGGCTGCACCGGGGGTGCGTACCGATCCGCACGGCGCACCGATGCACGGAGTGCTGGCCGCCCATCCGGGCTGGCAGATCAGTGAGCTTTCCACCAATACCGTTGTCGCCACGCTGGATTACCGCACACCCGAACTGCTGGCGGCGTTCCCGTTCCCGCACCTGCTGACGCAGCGGATCACGCTGGCCGACCGGACGCTGACCATCGCCACCACCGTCGAGCCGGGTGACGGTCGGGTTCCGCTGTGTTTCGGGTATCACCCGTACTTCACGATTCCGGATGCGCCGCGCGACGAGTGGGAATTGAGCACTCCCGCGATGCGCCACCTACCGGTCGACGACCGCGGCCTCCCGACCGGCGCGCACGAGCCGTGGGCCGCGGAGTCGGCGCCGCTGGCCGACCGGGTGCTCGATGACGGCTTCGACGACGTGGCCCAGGGGTCGGTGTTCGCGATAGCGGGCGGTGACCGCCGGATCGAGGTCACCTTCGAGCGGGGCTATCCGGCAGCGCAACTGTTCGCACCCGCCGGTGACGCACTGGTGGCGATCGAGCCGATGACCGCTCCCACGGACGCGCTGCGCCGCGGTGGCTACCGGGTGGCCGCGGGTGAACCGGTGACCACGCAATTCAGCATCCGGGTGGTCTAACGGGCGCGGCGCGCTCCGGGCTGCCACAGCACCAGGGCGGTGCTGGGCTTGCGCAACTGCTCGACCTCCGTGGCCAGTTCGACGACGCGGTTCTGGAGCGCCTCGACCTGGTTCGTCAGCTCGATGATTCGTTTGATACCAGCGAGGTTGACGCCCTCGTCCTGGGACAGCCGCTGCACCTCGCGGAGCAGGTCGACGTCATGCTGCGAGTAACGCCGACCTCCTCCAGAGCTGCGCTGCGGGCTGACCAGGCCGAGCCGGTCATAGGTGCGCAGGGTCTGCGCATGCATACCGGCAAGCTCGGCGGCCACCGAGATCAGGAACGTCCGGGCGTCGTCGCTGCGGCTCACGAGAGGTTTCCTGCCCAGCCGGCACGCGGGTCGAACCCGCTGGCCCGTTCGGCTTTCGCGTATGCCTCGAGCGCCTCGGCGGCCTCCCCTTCCAGGTTCGGCGGCACTGCCACCTTCACCGTGACGAGCAGGTCTCCGTGACCACCCGAACGCTTGGGCACACCGCGCCCACGCACGCGCAGGATACGACCGTCCGATGTGCCCTTGGGCACCCGCACCCCGACCTTGCCCTCCAGGGTCGGCACCGAAAGCGTTGCGCCCWATGCCAACTCGTGGAAGCTCACCGGAACGGTGACGGTCAGGTCGTCGCCGTCACGACCGAACACCTTGTCGGCGCGGACGTGCACCGTGACATACAGGTCCCCCGAGGGGGCACCCCGCAGCCCGGCCTCGCCCTGGCCGGCCAGCCTGATCCGCTGACCGTCCTCGACGCCCGGTGGGATCCGCACGTTGATGGTGCGGGTCCTGGTCGTGACACCGGTGCCATGGCACTCATCGCACGGGTGCTCGATGATCGAGCCGCTGCCCCGGCATTCGGTGCACGGCTCGGAGAACCCGAACGCGCCCTGGTTGCGGTTGATGACACCCGCGCCGTTACAGCTCGGGCACACCTTTGGGCTGGTGCCCGGCCGCGCACCGCTGCCGTGGCAGTTGGTGCACGGTGCCGGGCTGGTCAGCCGCAGCGGCATCGCCACGCCCTTGGTGGCCTCCAGGAACGACAGTTCCGTTTCGGTCTCCAGGTCGTTGCCTCGCCGCGGACGGCTCGGACGCGGCTGTTGGGCGCCGCGGCCGAACAGGCCACCGAACAGGTCGCCGATATTGGCGCCGCCGGACTGACCCGCCTGATCGAACAGGTCACCGAGGTTGAATTCGGCTCCCTCGCTGGAGAATCCGCCGAAGTTGCCACCTGCTGTGGGCCCGCGGCGGCCGAAGCCCCCGTTGGCGAACAGGCGCCGCGTCTCGTCGTACTCCTTGCGCTTGGCGTCGTCGGTCAGCACCTCTTTGGCTTCGGAGGCGGCTTTGTAGCGCTCCTCCGCCGCGGAGTTGCCCGGATTCCGGTCCGGGTGGTTCTCGGCGAGGATCTTGCGCGCGGCGCGCTTGATCTCGTCTTTGCCGGCATCAGAGGTGACGCCGAGCTCTTTGTAGAAGTCCTTCTCGACCCATTCACGCTGAGCCATGCGTCACCTCCTCACCGGGTCAGTCTTCTGATTCTGCGGGTTGTTCACTGTTCACGTCGGCATTCTCGACCGTGTCGACCACACCAACCATGGCGTGGCGGACCACCTGGTCGCCCACCTTGTAGCCGCGGCGCATGACCGTGCCCACCACCGGCGACGATCCGTCGCCTTCGTGCTGGACGGCCTCGTGCAGCGAGGGGTCGAAATCCTCGCCCTCGGCGCCGAAGCTGGTCAGGCCGAGACCTTCCAGGGTGGTGACGAGCTTCTCCGACACCGCCTTGAGGGGTCCGGACTCCAGATCACCGTGGCTGCGGGCGCGATCGAGATCGTCGAGCACGCCGAGCAGTTGGGTGATGACCGCCGCCTTCGCGCGCTCGCCGGTGACCTGCTGATCGCGCAGGGCCCGCTTGCGGTAGTTGGCGAAATCGGCCTGTACCCGTTGCAGATCGGCGGTGAGCTCGGCGACCTTGTCGCCTTCCTCGGACGGGGCGGGGTCCGCACCCGGCGCCGCCCCACTGGGGGCGGACGCCGGGTCACGAGCCTCGCCGGTCTCCGGATCGATGCGCCGTTTGTCGGTGATGGTCACCGGCTCTTCGTGCGAATCGCCCTGGCTCACTTGTTCTCCCGGTTGTCCTCGTCCTCGACGACCTCGGCGTCGACGACATTGTCGTCGGCGGCGGCCGAACCGTCTGCGCCATCAGCACCCTGCTCGGCCTGAGTGGCCTCGTAGAGCGCCTGGCCGACGGCCTGGGCTTCGACGCCCAGCTTCTCCATCGCGGTCTTGATGGCCGCGATATCGGTGCCTGCCAGGGCCGTCTTGGCCTCGGCGACTGCGGAATCGACCTTGTCCAAGGTTTCGGCGGGAACCTTCGATCCGCCTTCGACCTCGCGCTGCTCCTTGACGATCTTCTCCGTCTGGTAGACCAGCGACTCGGCCTGGTTGCGGACGTCGGCCTCTTCGCGGCGCTGACGGTCCTCGTCGGCGTGCGCCTCGGCGTCCTTGATCATCCGGTCGATCTCCTCCTTGGAGAGGCCGGAGCCCTCCTGGATCTTGATCGTGTTCTCCTTGCCGGTGCCCTTGTCCTTGGCGGTGACGTGCACGATGCCGTTGGCGTCGATGTCGAAGGTGACCTCGATCTGCGGCACGCCGCGGGGGGCCGGCGGGATGCCGGTCAGCTCGAAGGAGCCGAGCAGCTTGTTGTGCGAAGCGATTTCGCGCTCACCCTGGAACACCTGGATCTGCACCGAGGGCTGATTGTCATCGGCCGTGGTGAAGGTCTCGCTGCGCTTGGTCGGGATGGTGGTGTTGCGCTCGATCAGCTTGGTCATCACGCCGCCCTTGGTTTCGATACCGAGGGACAGCGGGGTGACGTCAAGCAGCAGAACGTCTTTCACCTCACCCTTGAGCACACCGGCCTGCAGCGCGGCACCCGCGGCGACAACCTCATCGGGGTTGACGCCCTTGTTGGGCTCCTTGCCGCCGGTCAGTTCCTTGACCAGATCGGTGACGGCGGGCATACGGGTGGAACCACCCACCAGCACGACGTGGTCGATCTCGCCGACGGAGATGCCGGCATCCTTGATCACCTGCTGGAACGGCGCACGGGTGCGGTCCAGCAGATCCTGGGTGATGCGCTGGAACTCCGCGCGGGTCAGCTGCTCATCGAGGAACAGCGGGTTCTTGTCCGCGTCGACGGTGATGTAGGGCAGGTTGATCGAGGTGCTCTGTCCGGAGCTCAGCTCGATCTTGGCCTTCTCGGCGGCTTCACGAAGCCGCTGCATGGCCATCTTGTCCTTGGTCAGGTCGATGCCGCTGGTGCTCTTGAATTTGTCGACGAGCCATTCGACGATCCGGTCATCCCAGTCGTCGCCACCGAGGTGGTTGTCACCGGAGGTGGCACGGACCTCGACGACGCCGTCGCCGATTTCCAGCAGGGACACGTCGAAGGTGCCGCCACCGAGGTCGAAGACCAGGATGGTCTGTTCCTTCTCGCCCTTGTCCAGGCCGTAGGCCAGGGCGGCCGCGGTGGGCTCGTTCACGATGCGCAGGACGTTGAGGCCGGCGATCTGACCGGCTTCCTTGGTGGCCTGGCGCTGGGCGTCGTTGAAGTACGCGGGCACCGTGATGACGGCGTCGGCGATGTCCTCACCCAGGTAGGCCTCGGCGTCGCGCTTCAGCTTCTGCAGGATGCGCGCGCTGATCTCTTGGGGGTTGTAGTCCTTGCCGTCGATCGCAACGGTCCAGTCGGTGCCGATATGACGCTTGACCGAACGGATGGTCCGGTCGACGTTGGTCACCGCCTGGTTCTTGGCGGGCTGGCCGACCAGCACCTCGCCGTTGCGCGCGAACGCGACAACCGACGGAGTGGTCCGGGAGCCCTCTGAGTTGGCGACGACGACGGGGTCGCCACCTTCCAGCACTGCGACGACGGAGTTGGTGGTCCCGAGGTCGATACCGACCGCACGAGCCATAGTTGTTGCCTCCTGATTAGCTTTTCTTCGGATCTGAGTGAACCTCGCTCAAGCCTGCACCTGGAGGCGGTTGCCTGTCAAGCCAGAGTTGAGCCTGTGTCACTCAAGTTGTCGAAATGGTCAACGGGGTGCCGCACGGATTTGTTCCCGCCACGCCGAAACCGACGCTTCTGCGGCCGCGGAGGCTCCCGAACAGCAGAAACGTCGGTCTCACGCGTCGTTCGGTTGCCCGTCGGTACCGGTTGAACCGGCTTCGGTGTCGCCAGATTCTTCGGTGTCGCCAGATTCCTCGGTGTCACCACCCTGCTCCGTGTCGCCGGTCACACCGGTATCGCCGAAGTCCTGGTTGCCGCCGGCGCCACTCCCACCGGTCGCGCTGCCATCTGTCGTGCCGTTGCTCAGCTGGTGGCTGTCATCGTTGCCGGACCGGTCGGAGGCTTCCAGCTCGTCCTCGAAGGCTTCGCGCGACTCGGGCTCGGGGTCCGGCGTCGATGAAGGATCGAGGGTCGGGTCGGCGGATGAGTCGAGTGCGCTGCTTCCGGGAGTGTCGAGCACCGAACCATCGGGTGTGTCGCTGTCGCGCTTCGAGGTCGTCAGCTCAAACGGCTCCGACTTCTTGGCCTCGGTGATCGTGGTCGTGATGGTTGCGGCGGCAGGTGCAGGAGTGCGCACCAGCGGCGGTAGGCCGACGATGGCCGCTGCGTTGTTGATGCCCTCGCCGACCGCGTTGAGCAGATCGATCAGGACCTTCGCCGGATCCAACCGGGGGATCAATCGCGCCGGCGTCGGCTCCCACGCCGGGATACTGCGGTCGTAGCCCAGTTCCACGAGCACCCGGAAGAACGGCTCGACCACGTCGATCAGGGCCTCGGGCACTCCGAGCGTGCGCAGCGGCGCGAACAGCGGCAGGTTTTGTGACTCGAAGAAGTAGTAGCTGGTGTCGCCGTGAACTCCTTGGTACGCAGGCGATTTCGTGGGATCGTCGGCGGGCAGGCTAGGGTCGAACGGCCATCCGTGCACGTAGGCGATACCCAGGATCGCATTCACGGTGGCGAGGAGATTGAGCGGATACAAGGGGAAATCGACGAACCCGTCGTACTGGCCGTTGATCTCGACCGTGTCGAACTCGGTGTCGGATTTCGCGGCGCCGTTGAACGAGAAATCGAGGAGCGGTATGTAGAGCCCCGGGAACCGGGACATCAAGCCGCCGTTGGGCAGATTCGGATCGCCACCAAGCACGAAGTCGATATCGGGGGCACCGGGTCCGGGGTACTGCGCGGCCAGCCTGCGCTTCACCACATTCGCGACGCCTGCGCCCTGCGAGTAGCCGTAGATCACCTGATGCTCGCTGGGGTTCGCGGCCATCGCGTCCTGCAGAGCAGCCGCCCCCACCTGCACCGATTGGTTGGCGGTGAGGTCGAACAGTCCGGATAGTTTCCACAGCGGCACATCCGGCCACGCACCGCCACCGAGTCCGCCCAACCTCGGATCCGCGAGGGCGAGCAAGACGAGGCGCGCGAGTCCGGTGAGGGGCCAGAGCTCCCCCGGCGCAGTCACCGCGACCGTTGTCACGGTGTCACCGGGTAGCAGCGGATGGGTGGGCGTGACGAACTGATCCATGATGCGTTCGATGTCGGCGGGGAGCCATGTCGGGCAGGTGACCCCGCACACCGTGAGAACTGTCGACTCCGCAGCCAGCTTCACCGCCGGCGGCTGCGGTATCGGAGCGGCCGCCGCCGTCATCACCAGCGCCGTGACCGCCAGCGCCCCGAAGTGCTTGCCAATGCTCATGATCGACCCCCGCCGCCGTTGCCGAGTCCACTGGGGCCGATGCTCCTCGCGCCCGGCGCCGCCGACCTGAGTAGTGCGCTACTCAGGTCTGCCTAAAGCACCTCGGCGAGGAAGTTCCGGACCACGGCAACGAACTCGTCGGGACGGTCATAGGTCACGATGTGGCCGGCGTCCGCCACGGTGACCAACCTCGAACCAGGCGTCTGCGCGTGGGCGGCAGCAAGGTCGGCCGCGGCGACCAACGGGTCTCGATCGCCGCGCATCCACAAGATCGGGACGGTCAGCGTGTGCAGCGCGGGTGTGAGGTCGAAGCGCATCGCGCGGGGGCCGTAGGCCTCGATCTGCCAGTCGTCCAGCGCTTTCTCTCCGTGGCGGTTCTTCGCCCGGGCTTCGGTGACGGCCTGGGCGATGATGCGCTCGAATCCCGGGGTATCGGCACCGGCCGTCAAGTTGGCCGCCATGGATGACCGGACGTAGCCGGGATACCGGGTCAGAATCCAGCTGCACAGCCTCAGCAGGCCGGGTGTGTGCATCGTCGCCCAGGTGAGGAATTGATGGGGCCGCTTGGCGCCGATCCCCCCGGGGCCGATCGACACCAGCGCACTCACCCGGTCCGGGTGCTCCAGCGCGAATCCGACTGCCACACCGCCACCCATCGACAGTCCGATCAGTGCGGCCCGCGCCAGCCCGATCTCATCGAGCAGCTCCGCGATGAACCGGCGGTAGAAGGCGTCGTCGAGTGTGCCGGCCCAGGGCCTGCTGCCGCCGTGCCGGGGCAGATCGATGACGTGGACGCGGTGGTCGCGCGCCAAGTCCGGGACCACGTCGTGCCACACGCCCTGGCCGGTGTCGAGCATCGCACCGTGCAACAACAGCAGGGGTGGTCCGGACCGGCCCGCGCGGTACAGCCGCACGGGCCCTCCACAGACCGTCAGATCGGTATGGGATTCGAATACTGCGGACATCAGGGCGCGTCCAACTGATGCAGCTGGGCATCGAGCCGTTCCAGCAGGATCAGTTGCGCCCGCCGGGCTGCCGCGGGATCGACGGGCAGACCGGTCGCCAGTCCCCGCCCGACCAGATCGGCGAACAGCCCGACGGTGTCGCGGAGCTGGTCGTCGCCGCCGACGTCCACGATGCCCGGCGCCTGCAGCAGCCCGACGGTGAAGACACTCAACATGCGCACCAACGGCTCGATCGCCACGTCCGCGTCGATCACCCCGATGCGTTGCAGGGCGACGATGTAGTCGGCGAGCCAGTCGAACCGCTGCTGGTATCGGCCGTCGGAAACGGCGCGGACATGATCGCCGAGGATGGCCTCGTCGCCGAGATACAGGGCGCGCATCAAGGGTTCGGCGAGCAGCGCCTCCACACCGAACCGGTAGATCATCGGCAGGTCGATCACCTCGCCCGCGTCGAGCACCCGTCGATGGACGTCGACGGTCATGGCGCGCATGCTGCGGTTCAGCACGGCCGCCAGGATCGCGGACTTGTCCGGGAACTCAAGGTAGACAGCGCCTTTGCCGATGCCGGCCCGGGCAGCAATTTCGGCGACGGTGGTGGTCGTCCACCCCTTGTCGAGCGCGAGTGCGCGCGCCGCGGTCAGCAGACGTTCTCGCCGATCGGGGATCAGCGGACGGGGCATCACGACGCCCTTTCGTAGTGACCAAAATCTGTTATCTGGTCACTACCATACCTCGCCTCAGGTCACCGAACTGATCAGCGCACTGCACATCGGCATCCCGACGTCCAGGTGCCGCGACTGGAAGGTGTTGGGGGCGATGATGACGACCAGTCCCCACTTCCCGCACGGGCTTTCGGTCTCCCGGTTCACGTCGCTGGCCCGCAGATCAGCGGTGGCGATGTCGCCGGGCGCCAGGGTCAGCAGGGGCGCGGCGTTCTGCTGGCGGCGCTCGACGTGCACGATCGGCAGGTCCACGTCGACGATGTCCGCGCCCGGATAGCCCTGCAGCGTGCACGCCTTGGAGGTCACATTCTCGAACAGCAACACCAGCCGGTACTCCGAGCCCTGCGATTCCAGCGGCTTGTTCGACACCACCAGATCGGTATCCGCGCAGGGCGTGGGCACTGCAGGCTCCGAGGCGACCGGTGACGGCGGCGCGGTGACGGTCACGGTGACCGGCGGGGTCGCGACCACCGTGGTGGTCTGAGCCGGTGCACCGGCCGGGGCGGGCGTGGTCTCGGATTCGGCGGCCGGCGTGACGGGCTCCGACGTGCAACCCGCGAGCAGTGCGGCCGCGATGACGGGCAGCGACAACTTCCACATGTTCATGACAAGAATGAGACGGCATATCGGCGGCTACCGATCCCAAAATCGGCAGCCGGTCGGCAATAATGCCGCGGTGGAACCTGAATCCGGTCAGCCGCGCGGCGCCGCCCAACGCGTCCTGACTCCGATCTGGCAAGAAGCCCGACGCCGTCCCACCCACCTGCGCCCGCGGGCACTTCCGGTGCCGCTGCGCGTGCTCGCTGTTCTCACCTGGCTGGGCGCCGCGGTGATGCTCGCCTTCGGCTTCATCCCCGGCTTCTTTGCACCCGAGGAGCATTCACTTTTCGGCGGCGAGCTGGTCTTCAAGTACTCACCGATCTGGCCACTGCTGTGCGGTCTGGCGGTGGGCTCCGGTGTCGCGGTGGTCGGCTACGTCTACACCGCCACAGCTCCGGATGCGCCCCGGCATCATGCGCTGCTGGCCTGGTGCGCGGGTATCGCGACCCCACTCCTCCCGATCCTGATCCTGACCGCCGACCGGGCCTGGCAGGTGTTCCCGGCGCTCGCGGCGTGGCTGGTGGCCGCGACGCTGGTGATCGCGCAGCTCCATATCCGTCGGCGACCGACCGGTCCCTGGCTGAGCCTCCTGCTGACCTGCCTGGTTGCCGCGCCGTGGGTCCCGAGCATCTGGGCCAACATCCGGTTCGGCCAGGCGCTGCACGCTGTGCCACCCGCGGACCCGAACGACCTCCTCTACCTGCTGCTCGATGACATCGGGGCCCAGACCTACGTCCCGGCGATCGCGCTGGCATTCGTGGCAGCGATGGCCACCGGCGGTGTCGCGCTGGCCGCACATTCCCGGTCGGCCATCGCGCACAGCGTGTCGCGGCACCGGCAGGGCTGGAAGTACACCGCGCTGCTGTGCACGGTGGCCGTGATCATCGTCGTCCTCGAGATCACCGAAGTGGGCGGCATCTCCTCGGGTTTCAAGGAGAACTACTGGACCCCCGGCGGTCCGGGCACCTGGCCGCACGCGATCCTGGTCGCCCTTGCCATTGCCTACGGCACGCGCCGATCGTTCCGGTCGGCCCTGCTGCCCCGCGGCGATGTGCGCACCACGCTGGCTGTCGGGATCAGTGCGCTGGCCGGCCAGATCGTCATCGCGGTGGTGATCATCGTGAACCTGGTCGCCAATGCGATCACCGGCCCCACCGAGGCCAGCATCGCGCCGCCGGCGGGTCTGGAGCTCGCCATCATGTGGCTGGCGCTGTTCACCTTGGTGCCCGTCGCCGTGCGCCGAAGCCGCAACGGCACGGTCGGACAGCTCGTCGCCCGGGTGGGTCTGCTGTATCTCCTACCCGTCTACGTGAACATCACGTTGAGCCAGTTGGGCGTGACCGTACCCGTCGCGTTCTGGGCCAAGCCCACCCAGGTCGTCACCTGCCTCGTCGTGATCGGATGTGCGGCAACCATTCTCGGCCTCGTGGGCCGGCCCACGCCCATCCCGTCCGAGCTGGTGAACCGACTGGTGCTGATCCCACTGCTCATCGTCGTCGGCACCGCGTGGATCCCGAGCGTCCTCGCCGTGCCGCTGACGCCGGTCATCGCGGTGACGGCCGCGCTGTTCGCGCTGCTGTGGGCAATGCCGCCGGATTCCGGAGCGGCGCACACCGGAGTTGTGCTCGCGGTATCGGCGCAATTGCTTCTGGTCGCGGCGGCGGCCGGCATCGTCACCGTCTATCAGGACTTCTCACCCGACGACACGACGCTGGCACTGTTGCTGTTCGCGGTGCCGCTGAGCACGCTGCTGTGCACCCAGGTCCGGTCCGCGACCGAGGGCACCGACCCGCCGCCGTCGCTCTAGCCGGTAACGTGCCTTATCCGGTCAGAGTGGACCGCAGAGCCGCTCACCCGTCGCGCACATAGGGGTCGATCACAGGTGTCAGAGCACAGTCGTCATCACGGCCCGGCCGAGGTCCCCGTCGACGTCCCGATCGAGGATGTCATCGACAGCCCGGCCGAGACCGTCGAAACCCCCGAGGCCGAGGAACCTGTCGAGGCCACCGTCACCGACAAGACACCAGTCAAGCGCAACGGCTTCAACCGCCGCGGGTTCCGTTTCGCCACCCCGCTCGGTGACATCGCCATCGCCATCCGCACCCCCAAGCAGCAACCGGTGGTGCCGAAATGGTTCGACCCGCTGGGGATCACGGATCGCGCGATCGACKCCGCCAAGACCGGCCTCAAACTCGCCAGCTGGACCGAGGAGCAGCTCGCCACCTTGGTGAAGAACCGGTTGGAAGCCCTGGACGCCGCGCCGCGGCCGTTGAAGTCCGCAGAGGATGCGCCGTCGGCGACCGACTCGCTGCACACCAAGCTGGGCCGGCTGCTGGATCGCGCCCTGGACCAGAGCACCAGCGGCAGCCAGCAGGAGCTCTATCACCGGCTACTCGACCAGCTCGTCGCCGATGAAGCTCGCATCGTCGGCGCGTTGTCGGACGGCACGTCCTCACCGCTGGTCAACGTGCACAGCCGGTCGCGCAACCAGGTCGTGCTGCAGAACGCGTGCCTCATTGGGCGCACCGCAAACGTCGCACTTCCCCATATGGTCCCGCAGTACGTCGATCATCTGCTATCCCTTGGTCTGGTTGAGACCGGTCCCGAGGACCCGTCCCGAAAAGCGGACTATGAGGTGTTGATGGCGGAGCCGATGGTGCTGAAGGCGGTCAAGAGCGCATCGCGCGGGCCGTTGATCGCCCGGACGGAGAAGTTGTCGTTGCGCCTGTCGGGCCTGGGCCAGGGGCTGTGGGCGGCCGCAGTCGCCAATGAGTAGCCAGACGGTCCTCGCCATCCAGTCCTGGCAGGAGATCCAGGCCGATTTCGGCGCCAACTGGTTCATCTACCTGTCCATGCCGTTCGTGGCGGCCTTCGTCGGGTGGAGCACCAAGATCGTCGCGGTGGAGATGCTGTACCGCCCAATGGAATTCAAAGGGATCGGCCCGTTCGGCTGGCAGGGCATCGTGCCGCGCCGGGCCGGCAAGGTCGGCTCCAAGACCATCGAACTGCTCACCCAGAACCTGCTCAAACCCGAGGAACTGCTCGACCGCGTCGACGCCAAGGAAGCCGTCGAGGCGCTGCGCGAACCGCTGACCGAAGCCATCGACGAGATCTCCCGCGAGGTCGCCGAACAGATCCGGCCCGGCCTGTGGGACTCGCTGCCCGAAGCCGGCCGGCGGGCCATCCAGAAGCGCATCCACGATGAGACACCGCGCGTCGTGGAATCGCTGATGAACGAGATGCGCTCCGATCTCCCGCGATTCGTCGACATCCAGTACCTGGCCGTCACCACCCTGGTCCGCAACAAAGACAAGCTGAACAAGCTGATGCGCGGTATGGGCGATGACGCGATGGCGTTCGTCCGGCGCAGCGGCATCTATTTCGGGCTCGTCATCGGCGTCGTGCAGATGTTCGCCTGGGCGTTGTTCCAGAATCCGTGGATCATGCCGGCCTTCGGTTTCGGCGTCGGCTTCATCAGCGACTACATCGCCTTGAACATGTTGTTCCGACCCATCGAACCGAAGAAGTATCTCGGCTTCATCCCGTTCCAAGGTCTGCTGCACGCGCAGCGGGACAAGGTCACCCGCGACTACGCCAGGATTCTGGCCGAGGACCTGTTCTCCCCCGAGATCCTGTTCGACGGCGTGCTGCGCGGCCCGGGCGCGGACAAACTGTTCAGTCTCGTCGGCAAGGAAGTCAGCGCGGCCATCGATGCGCAGACCGGGATGGCCGCGCCCTTGGTCAAGCTGGCCGTCGGCACCCAGCGGTACAACGCACTCAAGGACAATATGGTCCAGATGGTGCTGGCGCAGCTGCCGACCACGCTGCTGGAGGCCCAGGATTACGCGATGAACGTGCTCGACCTGGAGAACACCATCATCGACAAGATGAGCCAGCTCAGCAACGAGGAGTACGAATCCATCCTGCGGCCGGTCTTCAAGGACGACGAGCCGACCATGATCGCGGTCGGTGCCGTCCTCGGCGGAGTGGTCGGCGAACTCCAGGTGGTGCTCATCGAGAACTTCGGCAACGAGCCCGGCCACCAGGCGCTGCCCGACGCGCTGCGCATCGCGCTGCACCAGTAGCCGGACGCACGGTGTGCTGCCCCGATGATCGGCGATCTGCCCGGTAGCCTCGAACTCGTGGCAGGCAGGGCGATACGGGCAGCGGCGTGCATCGGGACCGGCGCCATCGCGCTCACCCTGGTGCTCGCCGGATGCAGCGACAGCACAGACGGAAACCCGGTCGGTTCGGCGCCCTCGGGTACCGAACCTGACTTCCCGACGACGCGGCCCAGCCGCACCACCTCCACGACGCCACCTGCGCCACCCACGTCGGCCACCCCGGTGCCGGCCGGTCCCGAGGCCCTCGCACCGCAGAACGGTTACGTCTATCTCGAGACGAAATCGGGGCTCACCCGCTGCCAGCTCAACGTCGAAGCAGTCAGCTGCGAGGCCGAATTCGAGAAGTCACCGAGCATCGACGGGTTTCCGGCCAACGGCGTGAACCTCAACGCCGACGGCGCCGTCACCTGGGTGTCCGGGAACCTCGGCGACATCCCGACGGTGCCGCTGGATTACCGCACCTACACCGCGCTGGGCTGGACCATCGAGGCCACGGAGGCCGGCACGCGTTTCACCAACGACGGGACCGGGCATGGCATGTTGGTCCGAATCGAAGGTGTGGAGACGTACTGATGACTGTTGCCCGCAAGGAACGTGCGGCGTTGGTGGACACCATGCGGGCCGCCGGACCCGACGCACCCACCCTCTGCGAGGGCTGGAACGCCCGTGACCTGGCCGCGCATCTGGTGGTCCGCGAACGGCGCCTGGACGCCGCGCCCGGGATCCTGGTGCCCAAGCTCGCCGGTTACACCGCCCGCGTGCAGGAGCAGGTGACGGCGTCCACCGACTGGCCCGAACTGCTCGCCCAGGTTGCGGCCGGCCCGCCGCTCTACTCCCCCTTCATCCTGATCGACCGGTTCGCGAACGTCAGCGAGATGTTCATCCACAACGAGGATGTCCGCCGTGCCGGAACCAGCTGGGAACCAAGGATTCTCGACGAAGAGACGACGGACGCGCTGAGCGGCCAGGTCGGCATGTTCGCGCGGATGACGCTGTCGAAGTCCCCGGCCCGGGTATCGCTGACCACGCGAGAGGGCAAGATGCTGGCCACCGCGGGCAAGGGTGCGCCGGTGACGGTCACCGGCGATCCCGGTGAGTTGTTGTTGTTCTCCGCCGGACGCGAGCCGGCCCGGGTCAGCTTCGACGGGGACGCCGACGCCATCGCCGCGGTACAGGGCAGCCGCCGCGGTCTGTGATGGCCGACGGGTCCTGGACCGATGAGGGTCACTGCGTCACACTGCTCAGCGGCATCGAACCCGACGCGGTCCTCGCGGCGCTCGGCGCGAGCACCATCGCGCACGCGGACGGTATCGATGCCGTGGTGGCCCGCACGGTCGAGCGCTGGGATGCCGGCTACCGGCCCGACGAGGCGATCATCGCGGTCACCGAAGCCGGCCCCGGCTGGTCGTTGATCGCCGAGGTCAACGGCTATCTCGGCGTCACCGAAGCCGCCATGGAGCCGCTGTCCGGTGGCCGGACCGTCGTCTCGCATTTCCGCAACATCAACTCGGTCAGCCGCTTCCACTGGTGGCGTGACGGCCGGTTACTGCTCGATGTCGATCTGCTGTTCCCGGACGAGCGGCTCGGCGCCGAACCCGATGTGCTCGGGGACCTGCAGGATCTGGGCGCCGACCTGACCGCAGCCGGTTTCACACTCGCCGAGCGGATCACCGGGGTGAGCTGCACCCAAGAACTGTTCGAGCGGGCCGGGTTCACCGTCGCGATCGCCGCCCTGCCCGGGTGAAGCAACTAGGCTTGCTCGCATGCCTTCCCTCGACTTCCGTGTCTTCGTCGAACCCCAGCAGGGCGCGAGCTACGCCGATCAGCTCGCCGTCGCGCAAGCCGCCGAACAGCTCGGATATTCCGCCTTCTTCCGGTCCGACCACTACCTGGCGATGGCCGGTGACGGCCTGCCCGGCCCGACCGATTCCTGGGTGACGCTGGCCGGCATCGCGCGCGAGACCAACACCATCCGGTTGGGCACCATGGTCACCTCCGCTACCTTCCGGCACCCGGGACCGTTGGCCATCGCCGTCGCGCAGGTCGACGAAATGAGCGGCGGCCGAGTCGAACTCGGCATCGGCGCCGGCTGGTTCGAGGCCGAGCACGCGGCGTACGCCATCCCGTTCCCGCCGTTGGGTGAGCGTTTCGACCGGCTCACCGAGCAGCTGCACATCCTCACCGGGCTGTGGGACACCCCGGTCTTCGAGACCTTCGACTACGCGGGAACGCATTACACCGTCAAGGATTCCCCGGCGCTGCCCAAGCCTGCGCAGACACCGCACCCGCCGATCATCATCGGCGGCGGCGGCCCCAAGCGGACACCCGCGCTGACCGCGCAGTTCGCCGACGAGTTCAACATCCCGTTCGCCTCGCTGGAAGACCTGACAGCGCAATACGATCGGGTCGCCACCGCGGTCGCTGCCGCCGGCCGCGCCCCGGACTCGCTGATCTACTCGGCCTGCTTCGTGCTGTGCGCGGGCAGCGGCGAATCCGAGCTCACCCGCCGCGCCGCAGCGATCGGCCGGGAACTCGATGAGATGCGCGGCAACTCACCGGTCGCGGGCACCGCCGACGAGATCGTGGACAAGCTGGGCGCCTTCACCCGGGCCGGCGTCCAGCGGGTCTACCTGCAGGTTCTGGACATGTCCGATCTCGACCACCTGGCCTTCTTCTCCTCGGAGGTCATCCGGCAGCTGGATTGATCCGGGGCTACTATCGGTGGCCGTGACGGGCGATCCCAAGTGGCATGAGCGAACGCCCACCCTGCTGGCGGCCAGCGTGGCCGCACTCGCGGCCATCGCACTGATCGTGTGGTTGACGATGTTCGTGGTCCGCCAGGCCGGCACCACCGAGCCGGCACCGCTGGAGTACGTGACGCCGTTCTCGGACAGTTCGTCCAGCACCGACTCATCGTCGACCACGACGTCGACGATCACCAGTACCCGGCCACCCGAGACGACCGATATCACCGACATCTCCACGCCGTCGTCCTCCTCGGAGACCTCATCCTCATCGGAGCGGCCGACCCGCACGCCGCGCTCGCGGGCGAACGACGATGACGACGAAGAGGACGAGACCACCACAACCCGGCGCCGGGCCCGCCAGAACGAGACCCGGACGCTGTACCCGCAGCCCTAGCGTCGTCGTCTTCTCTTCGCGCGAGCGCTTATCGACCCCGCGCGTGGAACTCCGCGACCAGCCCTTCGGCGCTGCGCACCGCCGCCCGGCACGCTCTGGTGGTGAACGGATCGTTGAGCGGGTGATCTGCGCGACGGCGCCATCGCTGGGTGGCGGCGAACGCCGCGCGGGGGCCGTCGTTCGGAGCGTCGGGACCCAGGCCCAGCCTGCTGGCCGCGTCGGTTCCCGAGCCACCGATCAGGCGCCGCAGCGAGGACATCTCGTCCTCGGTCAAGGTGGTTGGCCGGGAACGCAATTGGCTCAACAGGCGCAGCTCCTCGAAGGCGTGCGCATCGGCGAGCAGCGGTTCGATGTCGGCGAGGATCTGCCGGCTGGCAAAGATCGGATTGATCTGGACGAATCGGCGCAACGACAACAGCGCGGTGTGCGCCTTGAGCAGGTCGGAGCGCTGCGCGAACTGCTGGTCGATGACGTCGCGCAGCGCGATCAGGCCGCTGCGTTCCAGCAGTTCGTCGGCCAGCGCCACCGAATCGCTGATCCCGGCGCTGAGCACGGCGATGGAGATCCGGATACCGAACATGCCGAACCGCTCCAGCAGGGCGGCGCGGGTCGCGGCGTCGACCGGCAGCGAGGCATCCTCCCGCACGAAGCGGTCCACGCTGAGCATCGCCTTCGCCAGCTCCGCGGACGGCACCCCGGCCAGCTTCTCCAGCGCGACGAACTCGCTCTGGCGCAGTGTGCGCGCGGTCAAGGCGAGCAGCCCTGACACCGGCACCACGGCCTGGCAGATGCCGGTCTTGTCCATCTCGGCGGTGAACCGGGTGGCGACATCACGGGCCGAGAGCATGGCGTCGATGCGACCGGCACCGATCTCGTCGGCGCGGGAGGCCACCCCGATCACGCCGAGCGCACCCGAGGACCCACCGACGAGTTCGCCGATCTGTTTGAGCAGCGCGATGTCGGCGGCATTGAGGGTGCGCAGCAGGAAGACCACCGCGTCCACCCGCGGCACCCCGTCCTCGGGGACCAGCAGCCGCAACGTCCGCTGCGACACGTCGCGCGACAGCGACGAGGTGCCCGGGGTGTCGATGATCGTGGCGTCGGTCAGTTCGGCGGCCGGCCATTCCACGTCGAGATCCTCGACGTCCTCGGGGTCGAGTCCGGTGAAGCTGAACGTCAGGCTGCGTTGCTGGTCGCCGGCGGCGCGGGCGATCGGGACGTTGGACCGTCGGCCGTCACGGTGATTGGCCGTCACCTTCGGGGACGGCCCGTGCCGGAACCGGGTGACGATGCGGGTGGCCTCGGTGGCGTCGGTCGGGGCGATGTCCTCGCCGACCAGTGCGTTGACGAGCGTGGATTTGCCAGCCTTCAGTGTGCCGGCCAGTGCAATGCGCATCGGCTCGTTCAGCCGGCGCTCGATCCGTTCGAGTTCGGCGTGCACATCGGGGCGCTGCCGGTACACGGGGTCGGCCCGGTAGGCCGCAATCGTGCCACCGAGAATTGCGCGCACGTTATCGCTGGTGCTCATGACGGGGCCAAGCTTAGAGGGGGCGAGCGAAGCGACGGGGAATCAACGGGGGGCTACCAGCTTGTCGACGTTGTCGACGACCTGCTTGAGGATGTTGAGCTGACGTTCCAGCTCCTTGATGCGGGTGTTGCGCTCGTCCTCTTCCATCTTGGCCGACGCGAGAGTGGCCTGCAGCGACTCGTTGAGTGAGCGGCTGGTCTGGTTGGCGATACCGCGGTAATGGTCGCGCAGTTGCCGTTGCACGGCGCGCAACCGGTCCCGGGATTCTTTGTTCACGATGAAGGAGATGTCGTCGACGAATCGGCGCGCATTGGTCTTCGCCTCGTTGCGTACCCGCAGCATCCGGTTCTCCATGTCCTCCTTGTAGGCCTTGCGGCCCAACAGGAATCCCGCCCCCAGCGACAACGGATTGAACATGCCCAGCCCGGCGAACGAGGTGAGCATGCCGAACATCAGGATGCCGCCGTAGGAGCCGCGCATGCCGGTGACCACCTTGTGGCCGGCCTTGATCGGTTTGGCCTCCAGCCGGGCCACCGACTTGAACTCCCCGAAACCGGCGCCCATGTCGCGGGCACTGACCTCCGGCAGTTCGACGACGTCGAGGCCCGCCTCGGTGAACAACCGGGCGACCTCGGCGGCCAGCGCCTCGGCACGCTGGTAGGCCCAGACGAAGTTGTCCCCGACCGCGGTGGCCACGGCGGTCTCCAGTTCGGTGCCGATCTCGGCCCAGTGCTGGGTGGGATCGCAGCCGTCGATCACCTTCTCGGTGTGGGCGGTGATGTGGCGGAAGCGGTTGCGCAGATCGTGATCGACATCGGCGGTCAGGTCGGCGATGCCGTCGTTGAGGGTCTGCTGCCACAGCGCGGTCTGCTGCAACGCTTCCTGGGCTTCTTCTTTGCGCCGCTCCAGGTCCGCGGTGAGCCGTTCGCGGGCAGCCGGATCGTTGAGCACGGACAGCTCACTGTGCACGGTGAGCGTCAGATGTTCTGCGGCGGCGCGGATCTCACCGAGCACATGGTCACGGATCCGATCGTTCTCCCGTGACATCACCTTTTCGGACAGGAATTTGATGATGGCCGGGAAGTTGGATTCCTCGTTGAGCTCTTTGTCATTGAGGGTGACGGCGTGACTGCGCAGCACCGAACTGGCCGGGATCACCGGGGTGCTCACGGCGGCGTGGCGCAGGTGCGCCTCGTTCGCGGCGACGACGTCCCGCCAATGCGGGTACAGGTCGGTCTTGGTGGCGACAATTGTTGCGACCGGGCAGATTTCGACGGCCTGTCGGATGAAGGTCATCTCCGGTTCGGTGAATTCCTGGCTGGTGTCGCTGATCATCAGCATGGCATCGGCGTCGGGCAGCAGGCCCAGCGTCGCCGATAGGTGGGGCTGGCCGTGCCCGCCGACACCGGGGGTGTCCACGAACGCCAGGCCGTTCTTGAGCATCTGGCTGGGCACGCCGACCTCGACCCGGAGCACCTCGCGCCCCTCGGCCGCCGGTGCCCGGCGCAGATCGTTCTTCAGCTCCGACATGTCRATGTCGACGAATTCGGCATCGTCGCCCTCGGGGGTCACCACCACCAGGCGTGCGGTCGGCGTCTCGGCGTAGAAGACCACGGTGGCCAGCACGGTGCTCTCGTCGTCCCCCACCCGGGCCACTGGGATGTTCAGCAGCGAGTTGAGCAGTTGGCTCTTGCCCTGCTTGAGCTGGCCGGCGATGACCACCCGGATCTGCGGATCGGTGATCCGCTCCTTGGCGATGCGCAGCCGTTCCGCCAGGTCGGCGCGTTCGTACAGACCGGCGATCTTGGTGGTGTGGTCGATGAGTTCGACGATCACCTTGACCGGGCGTGCGGATTGCGTCATCTCGCCCCTTCCTGAGGGTCAACCGTAGGCGCGCCGACTGGCGGGGACCAGGAAGCGGTCCCCGCCAGTCGGATTGTCGGGTCCGGGATCAGGGCTCCCGGGCGAGCGTAGCGACGGGAAATCAGAACAGTCCGGCGTCGACGTTCGTCTCGATGGTGTTGTCCACGTCGAGGGTGTTGGAGTTGTCCACCGAGTTGTCGATATCGGTGTCCACCACGGTGGTGGTCACGCTGTCGTCATCGCTGGCGTCCAGGGTGCCGGAGTTGTCGATGATGGTGATGCCGCCACCGTTGCCGGCGTCGCCGCCGCTGGAGTGACCGCCCCCGATCAGGCCACCGCCGGCGACCGAGCCGCCACCGTTGCCGCCGCTGGTGTCGACGTCGTTGAGCACCGGGCCCTCGTTGTCGGAGATGATGTCGTCCCCGGCGATCTGGGAGTTGTCCTCCACCTCGTTCTCGTCGCCGATGATGACCGGCGAGTGGTTGCCGGTCTCGACGTCGACCTTGGTGTTGTCCGTGACGTTGTCGTCGCCGACCACATTGCTGTCACCGGTGACGTTCTCGTCGCCGACCACGATGTCCTCGCCGGTGATGTTCTCGTCGCCGACCACGTTGCCGTTGCCGGTGGTGACGGTGCCCGCGTTGTCACCGTCGACCACGACGCCACCGTCGGTGGCGGTGTTGGAGGTCTTGTTGCCGAAGGTGATGTCACCGAAGCCGAGGTTGAAGCCGCCGACCTGCGAGTTGGCACCGGAGCTCTGGTCGGGGCTCAGGAACTCCGCGTTGGTCTTGTTGTGGCTGGCGATGTCGGTCTCCGGGGCGAAGGTCCGCTGCGGGGCGTACATCGGGGCGAACGAGTTGGCCAGGCTGTGGTGATCGGCGACCGCGCGCTGCAGGCCGAGCACCGGGTCCCCGCCACCGAGGGCGACGCCGGCCGGGGCTGCCGTGGCCGCGACGGCCGACAGCTGGGCGGCGGTGACGTTCGGCAGGCCGGCGTCACGCAGGGCCTGCTCCGGATCGCTCACGAAGGCACCGGCCAGGTCGGGGCTACGGAAGAGGTCGAGGATGTAGTCGATGATGGTGGTCATTGGAGTGCCTTTCTCAGGAGGTATGTGGTTCCTGTCGCTGGGTGGTCCGGCGAACTGAAGACAACGTTATGGGCGCCGCGACCCCCGTGAAACGGGGCGCAATCCCCTCCTCCACCAACCCCGTACCGGGGTGTGGGGGACGCCCCCATTAGGGGATTAGGGGGTCGTGGGGGGCACACGAAAAAGCCCGCCCTGCCGCGGGGAATCGCAGCTGGGCGGGCTCGGGTCGAGCGTGATCAGTCGAAGAGGTCGAAGCCGGCCGCGTCCGGTGCCGCGCTCCACTCGTGATCGAGGATGTTGTCGTGCAGCGGGAGATCCTCGACCACGGTGTTCACCGGGACATCGGCGTACTCATCGTCGAGGCCCTGGACGACCCCGACACCGTCATCGGTGATGCTCGGCACCTCGTGGACGGGTAGGTCGTCCAGCCCGTCGGCGATCACCGGCACCGAATCGTCGATCCCGAACGCATCGAAGGCCGYGGTGGCGGCGCCGCTGGTCCAGACGTTGGAATCGACGGCCGGGAGGGTGCCGGCCCAGTTGGTGGCATCGACACCGGGTACCGCCGAGGACAGCGATTCGGCGACGACCGGGATCAACTGGTCGACGTCGGCACTCGTCACATCGGACAGGTGGGCGTCGGCGATGGCCGCGGCGGGATCGGCGGCGTAGCGTGCCGCAGCGTCGGAGTCCCGCACCAGCGACATCACGAAGTCGAGCAGTGAGTTGGCCATGAGTTGGTGCCCGCCCCATCCTTCCCGGAGTTACATCTGAAGCTTGTGCACCGATGTTATCGAGGGATGGGCCCGCTGAGATCGGTGCTGAACCCAGCCATCAGGTGCACCCGTTAGGGGATCGCCCGTTAGGGGTTCCGACACGTTAGGGGGATTCCCGCTGATGGGGTATGCCAGCCGTTAAGGTGAGTGCTTGCAGAAGGAGGTCGCATGAGCGACTCGCTCGGATTGTCCGTCGGGATGACCAATCTGGTGGCGGCCCGCGAGGGTCGGCCGCCGGTCACACGCCGGTCGGTGCTGACCCTGTTCAGCGACCGGGCGCCCGAGGTCGGTGTCCCCAGCGAGAACCCCAACCTGGGCCACCCCGGCCTGGTGCTCGGCGGTTTCGTGGACCGCGTCGGTGACCCGGTACCGCTGGTGGCCTCCGACGGGTCCTCACACCGCGGCGATCAGGTACTCGCCGAAGCTCTCGACGCCATGACCCACACGGTCGGCGGCGGCAACCCCATCACCATTGCGCTGCCCGCGCACTGGGCGCCCTCGGTGGTGGCTGCCCTGCAGACCGCCCTGCGCAACAAGCCCGGACTGGCCGCCGCGGCGGTGGTGCCGGATTCGGTCGCCGCGCTGGCCGGTCTGCGTTCCAGCCTGCCGCCCCAGGGTGTCGTCGCCCTCGTCGACCTCGGTGGCAGCGGCACCAGCGTGACGCTGGCCGACGCCGGCGCTCAGCTCGCCCCGATCGGCGCGACCCTGCGGTACGCCGATTTCTCTGGTGAGCAGATCGACCAGGCGCTGCTCAACCACGTCATCGCCGGTATCGCCGATGCCGGCGACGCCGACCCGGCAGGCACCGCCGCCGTCGGGTCACTGGGACGGCTGCGCGACGAATGCCGCCGGGCCAAGGAACGCCTGTCCGCCGACACCGCCACCGTGGTGCCCGCCGAACTTCCCGGCTACAGCTCCGATGTGCGGGTCACCCGCGCCGAGCTCGACCAGCTCATCGACGCGCCGCTCGGCGGGCTGCTGGCCGGTGTCGAAGAACTGTTGCAGCAGAGCGGCATTGCGCCCGGACGGTTGAGCGCGGTCGCGACCGTCGGTGGCGGTGCCGCCATTCCGCTTGTCACGCAACGGCTCTCCGAACGCCTGCAGGTTCCGGTCGTCACCGCCCCGCAGGCCGCGACCCTCGCGGCGGCCGGCGCGGTCCTGGTTGCCGATCTCGCCTCGGAGGCCGGCGCGGCGACGGGCCTGGC
Source organism: Mycobacterium sp. P4_H6 (assembly GCF_056400845.1). NCBI lineage: Bacteria > Bacillati > Actinomycetota > Actinomycetes > Mycobacteriales > Mycobacteriaceae > Mycobacterium > Mycobacterium sp. P4_H6. Next base: position 42,617 of record NZ_JBFUKN010000015.1, read on the forward strand.
CCCGGCGGCAATCCCGGACCCCGAAGCCACCGGAATGGCCCCGACGATGGGCTGGGCCGGTGGTGCAGCCGCCGCCGACGCGGAGGCCCCCGGCGGCCTGGCGTGGTCCCAGGATGAGGACGCACCGACCGGTGAACCGGTCCCCTACCAGGGTCCTGATTACGAAACCGGTTACGCCCCAACCCCTACCGATGCCCGCCCGCCGATTGCGTTCACCCCCGGCGAGGACGATTACCCCGCCGAGCCCGAACCGCTGCCCTGGTACAAGCGCCCGCCACTGCTGTTCGGCGCCGCCGCCGCGGCCGCCCTGCTGGCCGTGGGTGGCCTCGCCGTCACCCTGACCGGGACCAGCAGCCCGAGTGGTCCGGTCACCGAGACCGCGACGAGTTTCTCCACCGAGCCCGGGCAGCCCGGCGAGCCGGTGGTGACCGAACCCCAGACCGTGACCGTCACCGGTGACGACGGTCTGGTGACGACCTCCGAGATTCCGCCGCCACCGCCGCCGTCGACCACGACGACGACCACCACCCCGTCGACCACGTCGTCCACCACGACGACGACCACCACCACGACCACCACCACGACGACGACCACGACGACTCCGCCCACCACGACGACGACGAAGCCGGTCACCACGACCACTGCACCGCCCGTCACGACGACCACCGTGGTGCCGCCCCCGCAGCCCGAACCCGAGCCGGAGCCGATACCGGAGCCCGAGCCCGCGGAGCCCGCCGCCGCGGCCGGATAGTCATCGTGGGCTCGGACTCCGGTGCGATCGCGGCGTTGATCGCGGCTCCCTCCGAGCCGGTCAAGGTGCTGATCTCCGGGGGTATCGGCGCCGGTAAGACGACACTGCTCAGCACGGTGCGCACCGCCTTGCGGGAGGCCGGCGTGCCGGTGCTGAGCCGGCCCGCGGACGACAGCCCCGGCGCCCTGATCGTCGATGACGCCCATCTGCTCGGCGACGACGAACTCGCGTTGCTGTGCGAACGGGCCGCCGAGCCGGGGCGCACCGTCGTCGTGGCCGCCGAACCACTGGCCCACCACGGCGCCCTGCGTGCACTGACGCTGGCGCTGACCCGGGAGAATCCCGCGGTGATACTGGGTGCCCGCACGCCCGCCGAGCTGGCCCATGTCGAGCAGCTGGACGCCGTGCTGGCCGCGACGGCGGGGATACCGTTCCTGCTCGCGGCCGCGGAGGGCGCCGACGCACCGGCCGACGCTGCCCGGTTCGCGCTCGTGGAACGATTGCGCCGCCTCGATCAACCGGTGCTCGACACCCTGCTGCTGTGCTCACTGGATCCGCGTCTCGGGCCCGACGATATCGCCGCCGCGTTGCGGGTGGAAGCCGTTGCGGCCCAAGCACTTGTGGATCGCGCCCGGGCCAGTGGGCTGCTGGAGCCGGGCCGGCACCGAGCGTTCCGGCGCACCCTGCATCAGGCGGTGGCCGAGATCGTCGGCACCGCGCGCCACCATGACACCGAGATTGCGCTGCTGCAGTCGCAGCTCGACATGACCACGCTGTCAGCCGATCTCGCGCTCGGACTAGCAGAACACGGACTGCGGGACGGCCGGCTGGCCGAGGCGTTGACCTCGTTGGCGGCGCGGCACCGCGACGAACCCGCGCGGGCGGCGCGGCTGTACCGCGCGGCATCCGATGCCGGCTCGACCCAGCTGAGCACCGAACTCGGCGATGCGCTGGCGCTGACCGGTGACTGTGCAACCGCCGCGCGGCTGGCCGACGACCTACTGGGCTCCGCCGACCCCGCGCAGCGTGCCGCGGCGGTGCGGATCGCGGCGAGTGTGTCCATGCATGACGGCAGCGCCACCGCGGCAGCCGACCTGTTCCGCTGGCTCGGTCCGTACCCGGATGCATTCATCGGTTCGGCGGGCGCTGTGGTGTCGGTCGCCACCGGTGACATCGCCACCGCCCGGGCCGCACTCGATGTCGAGGACAGCGGTCCGCCGACTTCCACCGCGCGCGCGGCCCGCAGCCTCGCCGAAGGACTGCTCTACACCTTGGATCGGCCGTTCCCGACCGCCATCGGCCGGCTGAGTCAGGCGATCACCGCGGAGTGGTCGTCCACCCGGGTCGCGCCGGACAGCCCCGCCGCCCTGGTCACCCTGGCAGCGCTGCACGGCGGCGATCCGGTTCGCGCCCGCAGCATCATCGGGCGCGCCGCCGGTGCCGAACCCGGGCACGGCGAGGTCTTCAGCGCTCACCGGCACCGGCTGCTGCTGGGCTGGACCCGGATGCTGGACGGCCAGCTCAACCGGGCCGCCGCCGATGCCGCCGCGGTCGACCCGGCGGCCCTGCACCGCCGCGACGCGCTCTGGTCGGCGGCGCTACGCACCGCGATCGCGCGGCGCGCCGGTGACACCGGCGCCAWGCAACAGCACTGGTATGCCGCCATGGAGGTGCTGGCCGAGTATTCGGTGGACCTGTTCTCGCTGCTGCCGTTGGGCGAACTGTGGGTCGCGGCCGCCCGGCTGCGCCTGGTGGACCGGCTGCAACATCACCTCGATGACGCACTGGACCTGCTGGACACGCTGGGCCGGCCGCCGCTGTGGTCGGTGCCGCTGCACTGGTCCGGGGTGCACGCCGGGATCCTGGCCAATTCACCGGACGCGGTCGCCCCGCACGGTCAGGCCCTCACCGCCGCGGCCGCCGACAGCACCTATGCGCGGGCGCTGGCCACCGCCGGGCGGGCGTGGCTGCGGGTGCTCGCCAACCAGGTCGACGTCGACGACGTGACGCTGGCCGCCCGCGCGCTCGCACAGTTCGGGCTGACCTGGGATGCGACCCGGCTGGCCAGTCAGGCCGCGTTGCAAACACCTGATCCCCGGGTGTCSGGGGTGATGCTGCAACTCGCGCGGGACCTGAAGTCCACCACCCCCGACGCCCCGGACGGTCCGGATGCGCGCGAGACCTTCGCCGACGCCGCGCGGCCGCCGGGAGCCGTCCCGCGTGCCGGCGCGGCGCCGTCATCGCGACTGTCGGACCGCGAACGCGAGGTCGCCGAATTGCTGTTGCTCGGTATGCCCTACCGCGATATCGGCAGCCAACTTTTCATCTCGGCCAAGACCGTCGAACATCACGTCGCACGCATCCGGCGCCGCCTCGGAGCGGAGTCCCGCTCGGAGATGTTGTCGATGTTGCGCGCACTTCTGGGCACCCCCGCCTGAGCTCGGGCACCCGTCCCTCGAGGCGACCAACTAGTGAGTTAGGTCAGCCTTGCTAGCGGTATGACAAACGGTGATGTAACTATGAGCAGGCAAATAGCCTAAGTTACCGCTCAGTAACTATACTCAAGTTACCGGCTAGTAACTTAAACCTCGGGGAGGCACGCGGTGCAGCACACGCTCGAAGTGAGCAGGTTGGTCCTCGCAATGCTGATGACCGCCGTCGTCTTGGTGTTCGCCGCCAAGCGCGTGCTGTGGCTGACGAAGCTGATCAGCTCAGGCCAGAAAGTGGGCGACGAGCGCGGCCGGAAGAACGATCTGGTCAAGCGCTTCCTGAACCAGAACAAGGAAGTCTTCGCCCAGTCGAAGCTCCTCAAATGGTCGATCCCCGGTATCGCGCACTTCTTCACCATGTGGGGCTTCTTCGTCCTCGGCTCGGTGTATGTCGAGGCCTTCGGCGTGCTGTTCGACCCCGAGTTCCACATCCCGTTCGTCGGCCGCTGGGCCGTCCTGGGATTCCTGCAGGACTTCTTCGCCCTCATGGTGCTGCTCGGCATCCTGACCTTCGCGATCATCCGTCTGACCCGCGAGCCCAAGAAGATCGGCCGTGACTCCCGCTTCTACGGCTCGCACACCGGCGGCGCGTGGGAGATCCTCTTCATGATCTTCCTGGTCATCGCCACCTACGTGCTGTTCCGCGGCGCCGCGGTCAACGTGCTCGGCGAGGAGTTCCCCTACCAGTCCGGCGCCTTCCTCTCCGATGGCATGGCCTGGCTGCTGGCCCCGCTCGGCGCGACCGCGAACATGTGGATCGAGACCCTCGCCCTGATGGGTCACATCGGCGTCATGCTGGTGTTCCTGCTGATCGTGCTGCACTCCAAGCACCTGCACATCGGCCTGGCCCCCATCAACGTCACCTTCAAGCGCCTGCCCGACGGCCTGGGCCCGCTGCTGCCCATGGAGCACAAGGGCGAGCCGATCGACTTCGACGATCCCGCCGAGGACGCGGTGTTCGGCCGCGGCAAGATCGAGGACTTCAGCTGGAAGGGCTACCTCGACTTCACCACCTGCACCGAGTGCGGCCGCTGCCAGTCGCAGTGCCCGGCCTGGAACACCGGCAAGCCGCTGTCCCCCAAGCTCGTGATCATGAACCTGCGCGACCACATGTTCGCGAAGGCGCCGTACTTCCTCGACGGCAAGGAGAGCCCGCTCGAGAACACCCCCGAGGGTGGTCTGGGCGAGGAGATCCGCGGCGAGAAGCACGACGAGAAGCACTCGCACGACCACGTGCCCGAGTCCGGCTTCGAGCGCATCCCGGCCGATTCCCCGCTGCAGGCGACCCGGCCGCTGGTCGGCACCCTTGAGCAGGGCGGCGTCATCGATCCCGACGTGCTGTGGTCCTGCACCAACTGCGGTGCCTGCGTGGAGCAGTGCCCGGTCGATATCGAGCACATCGACCACATCGTGGACATGCGCCGCTACCAGGTCATGGTCGAATCCGAGTTCCCCGGCGAGCTCGGCGTGCTGTTCAAGAACCTGGAGAACAAGGGCAACCCCTGGGGCCAGAACGCCAAGGACCGCACCAACTGGATCGACGAGGTCGACTTCGACGTCCCGGTCTACGGCGAGGACGTGGACTCGTTCGACGGTTTCGAGTACCTGTTCTGGGTCGGCTGCGCCGGCGCCTACGAGGACCGCGCCAAGAAGACCACCAAGGCGGTCGCCGAACTGCTCGCCACCGCGGGCGTGAAGTACCTGGTGCTGGGCACCGGAGAGACCTGCACCGGCGACTCCGCCCGTCGCGCCGGTAACGAGTTCCTGTTCCAGCAGCTCGCGGCGCAGAACGTCGAGACCATCAACGAGCTGTTCGAGGGCGTCGAAGCCGTCGACCGCAAGGTCGTCGTCACCTGCCCGCACTGCTACAACACGATCAACCGCGAATACCCGCAGCTGGGCAGCAACTACACCGTGGTGCACCACACCCAGCTGCTGAACCGCCTGGTCCGCGACAAGCGACTCATCCCGGTGACCTCGGTCGACCAGGAAGTCACCTACCACGACCCGTGCTTCCTGGGCCGGCACAACAAGGAGTACGAGGCCCCGCGTGAGCTGGTCGGCGCGGCCGGCGCGAAGCTCACCGAGATGCCCCGCCACGCGGACCGCGGCCTGTGCTGTGGTGCCGGTGGCGCCCGGATGTGGATGGAAGAGCACATCGGTAAGCGCGTCAATACCGAGCGCACCGAGGAGGCCATCGACACCGGCGCCTCCGCGATCGCGACCGGTTGCCCGTTCTGCCGCGTGATGATCACCGACGGTGTCGACGACGTCGCCGCCGCCCGGGACATCGAGAAGGTCGAAGTGCTCGACGTCGCGCAGCTGCTGCTGAACTCGCTGGACACCAGCCTGTACACGCTGCCCGAAAAGGGCACCGCCGCAGCGGCTTCCGCAGAACGCGCCGAGGCCCGTGCCACGCTGGAGGCCGAGCAGGAAGCGGCCGCTGTCGCGGCTGCTCCCGCCGTCGAAGACGAGGTCGAGGAGGCCGACAAGCCGGCCGCTGCGGCCGCCGCAGCTCCGGTCACCGGACTCGGATTGGCCGGGGGCGCCAAGCGTCCGGGCGCCAAGAAGGCCGCTGCTCCGGCCGCCGAGGCCGCACCCGCTGCCGAGGCCGCCGCCCCCGCGGCACCGGCCAAGGGGCTCGGATTGGCCGGGGGCGCCAAGCGTCCCGGTGCCAAGAAGGCCGCCGCGCCCGCTGCACCTGCTGCCGAGGCCGCACCCGCTGCTGAGGCCGCCGCCCCCGCGGCACCGGTCAAGGGGCTCGGATTGGCCGGGGGCGCCAAGCGTCCGGGCGCCAAGAAGGCCGCCGCGCCCGCTGCACCTGCTGCTGCGGCCGCTCCGGCTGCCGAAGCCCCCGCCGAGGCCGCACCTGCCACGCCCGAACCCGAGGTCAAGGGACTCGGGATCGCCTCGGGCGCACGCCGTCCGGGTGCCAAGAAGGCTGCTCCGGCAGCGGCCGCGCCGGCCGCTCCGAAGGCCGAGGAGGCCCCGGTCGCCGAGGCGCCTGCGGCCGAGCCCGCTCAGCCCGCGGAACCGGCCAAGCCAGAGCCGCCGGTCGTGGGTCTGGGTATCGCCGCCGGCGCACGCCGTCCGGGTGCGAAGAAGGCAGCGCCCACGGCGCCGGCTGCTGAGCCGGCTCCCGCGGCGGAGCCCGCCGCCGAACCTGTCGCTGAGGCCGCGCCCGAGGTGGTCGACGACGCACCTGAAGCACCCGAGGCACCGGCCGCCGAGCCGTCGTCGAACGGTTCCAGCGGTGCGGACCGCGTCGTCGGCGACGAAGCACCGGTCAAGGGTCTCGGTATCGCCAAGGGCACCCGCCGACCGGGCAAGCGCTGACTCTCAGCTCCATCCGCGATTTGCGCACATTCCGTAACGCTCACCGTTACGGAATGTGCGCAACTTCGTTCAGGAGACCTGTTTCAGCTGGAATGGCGTCGCACTGGTGATTCCGCCCGGACACGCGCCATTGGAATCGGCGGACAAGATGCCGCGCAGCGACACCGGGTCGACCTCCATCGAAATGACGGCCGGCTGGAAACTGCCGTCCGGACAAATGAATCCGTCGGGTTTGGTGACGGAGAAATACCAAATGCCATTGGTCAACGTCATCGGGCTTGTCCAGCCCGCATTGCTGGCGACAGTCCCCGCGCAACCGGCCGGCCCGCAGGTACTCGCGATGTTCCAGACGTTCTCGGGGTCACCCTCCGCGCCGGAATAGGCGCCATTGAGCAGCGGTGGTTCAGCCTGCGCAGCGGCGGCGAATGCCACACCGACAGCCACAGTGATCCCGAATGCCGCGCCCAGCGAACGTGTTATCGACGTCATAATGATCCGGAAAATAGCACCGCGCCACCGAAAAACCGCGGATACGCACCGGTTATGCCCGTCAATTTATGGCGCGGGTGTCGAATTGTTACTTCGGCCAGAAAATCGGTTTGCGAACCCGTGGGAGACTTGAGCCCGTGAGTACCCATCAGCTGCCTGACAAGACGTGGCATTCCAGCCAGCAGCCGCGCCCGCGGACGTTCGCTCAGTCGACCAAGCTGCAGGACGTTCTCTATGAGATCCGCGGCCCGGTACACGAGCAGGCCTCCCGTCTGGAGGCCGAGGGGCACCGCATCCTCAAGCTCAACATCGGCAACCCGGCGCCGTTCGGCTTCGAGGCCCCCGATGTGATCATGCGCGACATCATCGGTGCGCTGCCGCACGCGCAGGGCTACTCCGACTCCAAGGGCATCATCCCGGCCCGCCGCGCCGTGTTCACCCGCTACGAGCTCGTCGAGGGCTTCCCGAAGTTCGACGTCGACGACGTCTTTCTGGGCAACGGCGTCTCCGAGCTCATCACCATGACCTTGCAGGCCCTGCTCGACAACGGCGACCAGGTCCTGATCCCGGCACCGGACTACCCGCTGTGGACGGCGTCCACGGCGCTGGCCGGCGGCACCCCGGTGCACTACATGTGCGACGAGACCCAGGGTTGGAATCCCGATATCGCCGACCTGGAATCAAAGATCACCGACCGCACCAAGGCGCTGGTCGTGATCAACCCGAACAACCCGACCGGCGCGGTGTACAGCCGCGAAATCCTGGAGCAGATGGTCGAACTCGCGCGCAAGCATCAGCTGCTGCTGCTCGCCGACGAGATCTACGACAAGATCCTCTACGACGACGCCAAGCACATCAGCCTGGCGACGCTGGCACCCGACATGCTGTGCCTGACGTTCAACGGCCTGTCCAAGGCCTACCGGGTGGCGGGATACCGCTCGGGCTGGCTGGTGATCACCGGACCCAAGGAGCACGCGAGCAGCTTCCTGGAGGGCATCAATCTGCTCGCCAACATGCGGTTGTGCCCGAATGTGCCTGCCCAGCATGCGATTCAGGTGGCCCTCGGTGGCCATCAGAGCATCGACGACCTGGTGCTGCCCGGTGGCCGGCTGCTCGAACAGCGCGATACCGCCTGGACGAAGCTCAACGAGATTCCCGGTGTCTCCTGCGTCAAGCCCGAGGGTGCGCTGTACGCCTTCCCCCGGCTCGACCCGGAGGTCTACGACATCCACGACGACGAGCAGCTGGTGCTCGATCTGCTGCTGCAGGAGAAGATCCTGGTGACCCAGGGCACCGGATTCAACTGGCCCACACCGGATCACCTGCGCATCGTGACGCTGCCGTGGTCGCGTGATCTGGCCAGCGCCATCGAACGCCTCGGCAACTTCCTGGTGAGCTACCGGCAGTAGCCGAGGCRCCGCCTACGCTGTTGCGGTGGCACACTCGCATTCCCACTCATTGAGCGGTCCGGCACCGCTGGGCCCGTTGGCCGCCCGGATCGTGGTCGGCCTGCTGATCGCTCTCGGCGTCCTGACGCTGGCGGGCGCGGCCTGGTTGTGGCCCAGCCAACAGAAGGTCGACATCCCGCTGCCGTTCCAGAGCTCCGCCGGCGGCAGCGTCAGCACCGAAGCCGGGCAGGTGCAGTCCGTCAGCGCCGCCCAATGCGGGGGCCCGTCGGTCGGGGTGGTCATCACCGCCCCGCCGGCCGCGACCATCGGCGCGGACACGCACTGCACCCAGGCGTTCATCGCGATCGACTCCGGACCCAACGCCGGGGCGTACACCCTGCTGGAGTTCAGCGGCGGTCCCGGCCAGCCGCAGCTGGCGGTCGGCGACGACATCCGGATCACCCGCGCGGTCGATCCCACCGGCACCACGGCCTACTCGTTCTACGACTATGAGCGCGCGTGGCCGCTGGCGGCGCTGGCGGCCGCCTTCGCGGTGGTGGTCGTGGCGATCGCCGGCTGGCGCGGGTTGCGGGCGCTGATCGGTATCGTCGTCGCGTTCGGGGTGCTGGTGGTGTTCATGCTGCCCGCGCTGCGCGACGGCGCCGACGCGATTCCGGTCGCGCTGGTGGCCTCGTCGCTGATCCTCTACGCCGTGCTCTACCTGGCGCACGGCGTGAGCCTGCGTACCAGCGCCGCCCTGCTCGGTACCTTGACCTCACTGGTGCTTGCCACCGTGTTGTCCTGGGCGGCAATCGAACTGACGCAGTTGACCGGGTTGTCCGAGGAGGAGAACAACGCCGTCGCGACCTATCTCGGCGGCGTGTCGATCACCGGACTGCTGCTGGCCGGGTTCATCATCGGCTCGCTCGGTGTGCTCAACGATGTCACCGTGACGCAGGCATCGACGGCCTTCGAGCTCGCCGAGCACAGCGAGTCACGGCGTGCGGTCTTCTTCGGCGCGATGCGGGTGGGTCGCGACCATATCGCCAGCACCGTCTACACCCTGGTGCTCGCCTACGCCGGTAGCGCGCTGCCCTTGCTGCTGCTGTTCAGCGTGGCCAACCGGTCGCTGGGTGATGTGCTGGTCAGCGAGAGCGTGGCCATCGAGATCGCGCGTTCCGCGGTCGGCGGTATCGCACTGGCGCTTTCGGTGCCGTTGACGACCGCGATCGCGGCGGTGCTGTCGACCCCTACCGCTGCAGCAACTCCAACAGATAGGTCCCATAACCCGATTTGAGCAGTCCCTGCGCCCGCTCGGCGAGCTGCTCGTCGTCGATGAAGCCCAGCCGCCACGCCACCTCTTCGGGGGCGCTGATCTTCAGGCCCTGGCGCTGCTCGATGGTCCGCACGAAATCGCTTGCGTCCAGTAGGGAATCGAAGGTCCCGGTGTCCAGCCAGGCGGTGCCGCGGGCCAGGGTCTCCACCGACAGCCTGCCCTGGCGCAGATAGATCTGGTTGATCTCGGTGATCTCGTACTCACCGCGCGCCGACTTCTGCAGCGACCGGGCGATCTCCACCACGTCGTTGTCGTAGAAGTACAGCCCGGGCACCGCGTAGTGCGATTTCGGTTTGGCCGGCTTCTCCTCGAGCGACAGCGCCCTGCCGTCGGCGTCGAACTCGACGACACCGTAGGCCGACGGGTTCGCCACCCAGTACGCGAAAATGGCTCCGCCGCTGACATTCTGGAAACGTCGCAGCCCGGTGCCCAGCCCGGGACCGTAGAAGATGTTGTCGCCCAGCACCAGTGCCACCGTGTCGTTACCGATGTGATCGGCGCCGATGACGAAGGCCTGCGCCAGTCCGTCGGGTTCATCCTGCACCGCGTAGGTCAGGTTGATGCCGAGATCGGCACCGTCGCCGAGCAACCGGTGAAACGCCGCAGCGTCATGCCCGGTCGTGATGATCTGGATGTCGCGGATGCCCGCCATCATCAGGGTGCTCAGCGGGTAGTAGATCAGCGGCTTGTCGTAGACCGGCAGCAGCTGCTTGCTGATCCCCCGGGTGATCGGGTGCAGCCGGGTGCCAGATCCGCCGGCCAGGATGATGCCGCGCATCTAGGTGTCGAGATCCCGTTCGGACAGGCCCGTCGCGGCCAGCGCTGCCTCCAGCGTCTCGTGCCGGAACACCGAGGTGACGTGGTCGTGCACGACCCGGAACGCCGATGCGTCGGCCACGCCGTCGGCCCCGGTGGCGGTCTGTTCGGCGACGACGACGCCGTCATGCACGTAGAGCCTGCCGACCTCCACGACGCCGCGGCCGGAGTTCTGCACCCAGTCCAGCAGGGCCTGGTGTCCCTGGAACGCGCCGTTCGAGTCGCCGACCTCGACATCGTCGCTGCACAGGGCCAGCAGGGTGTCGTTGTCGCCGGCGTTCAGCGCGTCGTGCCAGGCAAGGACGGTGGCGATTTCCGAGGTGCTCATGCTGCAACCTTAGAACGGCGAGTTGGCCAGCCAGCCGTCCCATACCGAGGCGTCGCCCAGGACCTCCAGGCCGGCGTCGGCGGCGGTGCGTCTGCGGGTGATGGCCATCAGCAGATCGACGGCCGGCCCGCGCACGGCCACGTCGCCCTTGCCGTGCGCATGCGACCAGGACACCCCGTCCTCGTCGTGCACGATGGTCCACTCGCCGGTCGGGCCCAGGCCGTCGTCGGTGGCGTGCAGATGCAGCGTCTGGCCGCGTTCGATGGGTGCATACCGTGCGGTCGCCAGGTCGATCCATTCACTGACACCGTCGGCGGCCAACTCGGCGGGCAAGGTGAACTCCCTGCCCAGCGCCATCTCGGCGTCGGCGCGGTGCACAGCCTGCTCGTGCACCCGGCGCCGGATCCACCAGCCCGGGATGTGCGGGCCGACGAAGGTCCACACCTTGGCATGCGGGCCGATCCGTTCGACGGTGTCGATGAGCGCCTGCGCACCGTCGTTGAGCCAGTCGACGGCCTCGTTGATGTCCTCGGGCGGCTTACCGTTGGACACCTCGCGCGGGTCCAACGGTTCGGTGCGGCGCTCGGCGATTATCTGTGTGCACCAACGGTTCCCGCGTCCGACATGGCGGAACAACTGTTTCAAGGTCCACTCGTCGCAGGTCGGCACCGGCGTCGACGGGTCAGCGTCGCGAATCAGGTCACCGAAGGTCTTGGTCTGCTCGAGCAGGGCGGCTCGGAAATCCACGCTTACGACCGTAGCGCGGTGCGGGAGTCGCCGAGGGCGATTGGCAGGCTGGACCACCCACGCAGCACCCGGGTATCCCGGCGGGCGCCGTCACCGGCCAGCCGCGCGTTCGGGTAGCGCTCGAAGAACGTCCGCAGCCCGACCTCGCCTTCGGCGCGGGCCAACGCCGCTCCCAGGCAGAAGTGCCGCCCGCCGGAGAACGACAGGTGCCTGCCGGCGTTGTCGCGTTCGATGTCGAAGCGGTGCGGATCGGTGAAGACGTTCGGGTCGCGGTTGGCGCCGGAGATGTAGACCAGGATCCCGGCGCCCGCGGGCACGTGCATGCCCCCCAGTTCGGCGTCCTTGACGGCGATGCGGGCGCTGAGCTGCACCGGGGATTCCAGCCGCAGGATCTCCTCGACGGCCGTCGGCCACAGTTCGGGACGTTCGGCGAGCGTCTGCAGGTGCTCGGGGTGTTCCAGTAGCAGCCGGATCCCGCTACCCAGCAGGTTGACCGTGGTCTCGAAGCCGGCAGCGAGCACCAGCCCGGCGGTGGCCACCAGCTCGCGCTGCGTCAGCGGCCCTTCCTCGGAGGCCTCCGAGGCGCGGATGATCTGGCTCATCAGGTCATCACCGGGATTGCGCCGCAGCTCCTCCAGATGCGCGGACAGCCAGTCGTTGAAGCCCTGCACGGCTCCGCTGACCACCTTGTACTGCGGCCAGGTCAGCCCGATGTCCAGGCTTGCCGCGCCGTGCTCACCGAATTCCAGGATGTGTGGACGGGCGTCTTCGGGCACCCCGAGGATATCGCCGATGACGGTGACGGGCAGTTGCCCGCAGTACCGCGCCACAATGTCGACGGTGCCGCCCTCGTCGGCGAGGTCGTCGAGCAGCCGGTTGGCGGTGTCCTGCACCCTGTCCCGCAGCGCGGCCACGGCCCGGGTGGTGAACACCGAGGACACCAGCTTGCGGTAGCGGGTGTGATCCGGCGCCTCCACCGACAGCATGGACGGCGGCTGCAAGGGGTGCAGCACATCGGGTTTGGTGCGGTCGATGACCCACTGCAACGGTTTGGGCAGGTTGGATCCGAGCGCGATGACGCGGAAGTCCTCGGAGCGCAGCACGTCGCTGCAGATCTTGTGGTCGACGCTCATGTAGACGACGCGGGCCTTCACGATGGGGCCTTGGGCGCGCAGTTCCTCGGTGAACGCGACCGGGTCTGCCCGCACCGAGAGGTCGGCGATCAGCCGGCCCTGCGGATCGCCGCGGCGGGCGAACACCTTGGATATCCCGCGGATGACGCCGTGCATCGCCAGCCAGTGCAGACGTTGTTGAATCGGGCGTTGCTTCATGACATCCCCTTTGATTCCCGGGTCGCTTCGCTCCTGCCCGCCGGGAAACCGAATCGTGGTTCGGTACTGTGATGGCAGCCTACCGAATTACAATTCGGTATGGCAAGGACTCGGATCCCGGCGGCACAGCGGCGTGCCCGCATCCTCGATGCGGCCGTCGAAGCCTTCGCCGAGCACGGATTCGCCGAGGCCAAGATGCAGGACATCGCCAAGCTCGCCGGCGTGGTGCCCTCGGTGCTCTACGACCATTTCGGTTCCAAGCGCGAGCTGCACATCTCGGTGCTGGAGCTGCACGCCGAGCAACTGCGGGAGCGTTCGCTGCGCCGGGTCGAAGGCGCCAGCGCCGAGGAACTGGTGCGCGCGAGCATCGCGAACTACTTCGCGTTCGTCGAGGCCGATCCGTTCATGTGGCGCTTCCTGCACCGCGATCCCCCCGCCGACCCACAGACCGCGGCGGTGGTCCAGGAGATCGCCGACCGCGGCACCGCGGCCATCGCCGACCTGATCCGGTTCGGCGCCGGTGACACCACCTCGGTGCGGGGCATCAGCCTCGACGATTCGGCTTGGATCCTGGCGCGCGCCACCCAGTCGGCCTGCCACGGGGTGGCCACCTGGTGGTACGAGAACCGCGAGGTGCCCCGCGAACGGGTCGTCGAGCTGGTGTCCATGCTGCTGTGGCAGGGGTTCGACGGGATGCTCAAACAGGCATCGCGTTAGGTGTTGCGGCCGCCGTTGACGCCGAGGATCTGGCCGGTGATGTAGCCGGCCTCCTCCGAGATCAGGAACGAGCAGGCCGCGGCGATGTCCTCGGGCCTGCCCATCCGCCGCACGGGCGTGGCGGCGATGGTGTCGTTGATATCGCCCAGCAATCCCCGGCTTTCGGCGCCGCGCAGCATCGGGGTGTCGATGAAGCCTGGCGGCACCGCATTGACGGTGATGCCGAACTGGCCGTATTCCAGGGCCAGCGATTTGGTCAGGCCGTTGACCGCCGACTTGGCCGACACGTAGTGGCTCATGAACGGCACACCGGAATGCGTGCTGGAGGAGGAGATGTTCACGATCCGCCCCCAACCCGCGTCGATCATGTCGGGCAGGACGGCCTGCACGGTGTGGAAGACGCCATGCAGGTTCACGTTGATCACCCGCTGCCACTCCTCGAAGGTGATGTCGGTGAACTGCTTGAAGCCGTCCAGGCCTGCCGAGTTCACCAGAATCGCCACCGGGCCCAGCTTTTCGCGGATCTGGTCCAGTGCGGCGTCGACCTGGACGCGGTCGGTCACGTCGGCCGTGAAGGAAAAGTCCTCGCCGGAAGCGTTCAGATCGAGGGTGGCGACGTTGTAGCCGTCGGCCGCCAAGCGTTGCGCGATGGCCCGCCCGATACCGGATCCGCCGCCCGTGACCACTGCTGTCTTCATCTGGTTCCCTTCGTGGAATCGGTTGCGGGCGAACGCCGTGGGGCACGCAGGCCCAACGTCCGTCGCCCGGTCTCGACCAGATGGCCGAGCAGGTCGTGGTCGTCGATGCTGATCCAAGCGGGCCCGACGGCGCCGGCGATGCCGCCGACCACGACGGCCGCCTTCACCAGTCCGCCGGGGCCGGGTTCGACGTCGGCGAGCAGGCTCATCTGTCGTTCGATGAGTTCGGCCCAGCCGGGTTGGGTGCTGAGTTGGCGGATGACGCTGGGGTCACCGCCGAGCACGGAGACCAGCGCGCGATGTCGGACCGCCATCTCGGCGTAGCCGCAGAGCACGGCGTCCGCCCGGGCCGACACGCTGCGCAGTCCCTCGGCGGCGTCGACGACGGTCTCCAGCTGCCGGAAGATCGGCTCGACGACTCCGGTGAGCAGCTGCTCGCGGGAGCGGAAGTGGTAGTAGATCGCGGCCTTGGTGAGGCCGAGTTCATCGGCGATCATCTGCAGCGAGGTACCGGCGAAGCTGTGCTGCTGAAACAGTTCGATTGCGGCATCGATGAGCCGCGCGCGGGTGCCCGCTGCGTCCATGGCCCATCCCCCTCGTGGTCTACTTGCCGATCGTAAAGCAATCCACTTGCCGATCGTAAAGCGGGGCAGGTCAAAAATCGGGCCGCGCCCGAAGACGCGGCCCGACCTGTGGAGAAATGTCAGTTACAGAAGATCAGGAAGCAGTTGCCTCCTTGGCCACCGCCACCCTGACCCCCGGGGCCGCCGCCACGGCCACCGGAATCGCCGCGGCCGTAGTCACTGCGTGAACCGGAGTCACCGCGGGAACCCTCGGAATTGCCTCCGCCCGAACCGTTTCCACCGTTACCGCCGGTCGGCCAGGGCCACTGCGGTTGCTGCGGTTTGGGCTGCTGCGGCTGCGGCTGTGGAGGCTGCGGCTGCTGCGGGTAATTCGGGTAATCGTCGTCGTCATAGTCCGGATAGTCGGGCCGCTGCGGCTGCTGCGGCTTCTGCTCCCACGGCGGACGCCAGACCGGCCACTGCGGGCGCGGCAGCACGATCACCGGCGGCGGCAGCACTACCGGCGGTGTCCACACCGGCGGGACCACGGGCGGCGCGACCGGGGCCGGAGCGGGCGGCGGGGCCGCCGGAGCCGGGGCAGGTGCCTGCGGCGCGGGAGCCCGTTCGACGTACACCTGGCGCGGCGCCTGCTGCGGGGCCTGCTGCACGACGGGGATGGGCGCCTTGATGGTCTCGGCCGCCGCCGGAGGCGGAGCCGGGGCGGGCTGCACGGGACGGGCCTCGGGCACCGCGGCGGGCGGGGGTGCCTGCACGCTCGGTGCCACCGCAGCGCGCGCCGGGGCGGGCCGCTCATCGGCGGTCGGGCGGATGCTGACGGCCAACGAGACCGCCAGTGCGACGACGCCGATCACGAAGATCGACGCCATGCTGCCGACCAGGAGGAAGGGTTTGTGCCCCTCGGGCGCGGGTTCCACGTCCAGGCCGGCGATATCGTCGGGGACGTCGACGTAGTTCGGGACCGAGGCCGGGGCCAGCTGGGTGTCGGCTGCGGCGAGCACCGAACCCGCGGTGGGACCGTCGGGGTCCAGCGAGTAGGCCAGCCCGACGGTGGACGCCTCGAAGGCGGGCGCGCTGGCCGAGGCAAGGGCGGCGCCGCGTGCCAGCGCCAGTCCGGATTCCTCCGGCGCGCTGACCGGGATGTCGACGAGATCGCTCAGGTGCGCTTTCACCGAGGCCACGTCGACACCGGAGCCGACGATGAACATGCCCTCCGGGGCGGTGTCCTGCCCGGCCACCGCGGCGGCCATATCGGCGAGCACGGCCATCGCGTCGGTGCTGTGCAGGCTGCGGCTGAGCACCTTGACCACCGAGCCGTCATCGCCGCGCACCACCGACAAGGTGGCGGTGTCGCGGTTGAGGAACAGCAGGGCCGTGGAGCTGTAGCCGACCGCGCGCCCGGCCGCCTGCGCCAGCGCGCCGGCGGCGTGCAGTTCGGACACCAGCATCACGTCGGTGATGCCGTGCGCGTCGAGCGCCTCGCGCAGCGCGGAGGCGTCGGTGTGATCGGTCCAGGTGACGCCGATCGACTTCAGATGGTGTCCGCCGGCCTGCGCGCTCTCCTGGGTTCCGAGCACCGCCTGGACGACCTGATCGGCCGCGTTGAGCGTTGCTGAGTCACCCGATGCCGATACCTCGAAGACATCGTGGTCGACGGTCGCGCCGTCGCCCTTCTCGCCTTCGACCAGCACCATACGCACCGTGGTAGGTGTCATCGACACACCTAATACGATGTCCACTTTACCCCTCCAAAGTGTTTGCTACGTAGCTCATTTCGTCGACGCCGAGCACTCGACACAAACCGGCAACTAGATAGTTCATCGCCGTGAGCAGCGCCTCCGTTACACATGGCGGCGTTAGCTAGAGCACGAAATAAACCCTACGCGGGTTCAGGGTTTGACGAAGTTCAGATAGGACTTCGACGGGGTCGGCCCGCGCTGCCCCTGGTACTTGGATCCGGCCGCCGAGGAGCCGTAGGGATGCTCGGCCGGGCTGGTCAACCGCAGCAGGCACAGCTGCCCGATCTTCATGCCCGGCCACAGCGTGATCGGGAGGTTGGCGACGTTGGACAGCTCCAGGGTGATGTGCCCGGAGAACCCCGGGTCGATGAATCCCGCCGTCGAGTGCGTCAGAAGCCCGAGCCGTCCCAGCGAGGACTTGCCCTCCAGCCGGCCGGCCAGATCGTCGGGCAGCGCGCAGCGCTCCAGCGTCGACCCGAGCACGAACTCCCCGGGGTGCAGCACGAACGGCTCACCCTCCTTGGGCTCGACCAGGGTGGTCAGATCGTCCTGGCGTAGCGCCGGGTCGATGTGGGTGTAGCGGGTGTTGTTGAACACCCGAAACAGACTGTCCAGGCGCACGTCGATGCTCGACGGTTGGATGAGGGAGTCATCGTGCGGGTCCAGCGCCAGCCGGCCCGCGGCGATCTCGGCGCGGATATCGCGATCGGAGAGCAGCACGCGACGAGCGTAACCGCCTCAGGTCATGGACATGCCGGTGGCGCGTCCACGCGCACGGGCGCATCGGCGGGCAGCGTGTAGGTGACGACGGCGTTGGCGTCGTGCGGGCTGTCGTTGCGCACGATGTGCGGCACGCCCGCCGGAATGAAGATGGCCTGCCCGGCGAGATAGGGCGTCGGCGCGCACTGCTGGGCGGTTTGGATGGACACCGTGCCACCGGTGATGACGGTGTGTTCCGGGCCCGGGTGGGTGTGCCAGCCGCTGCTCGACGGCGGGTGCAGCAGCAGTTCCTGGACATAGAGCGTGGTCGGGCCGGTGGTGTCGATCTGCACCGGCTCGGAGCTGGTGCCGCTGGCCAGGTCGGTGCGTTCGACGTCGCCCTCGGCGGGTGTGGCTGTTGCGCTCGGTGCGGTGATGATGGCAAGCACGGCTGCGGCGGTGGCGGCGAAACGTTTCATGGATCCCCCAACTCATGAACTGGCGCGAACTGGGTGCTAGCCTTCCTGATCGAGCATGCCGATGTAGTTCAATGGCAGAACATCAGCTTCCCAAGCTGAATACGCGGGTTCGATTCCCGTCATCGGCTCCACGACGCACCAGCCAGACAAGGTCTTCCTCCCTCACGCAGCCCCTCAAGATCCATTTTTGACCGTCGGTTGACCGTGACTGCGCGAGACGCCGTCGCCCCAACGGTTTGCTGGTCTTGCGACACGCCATCGCATCACGGCCGGTATCTTTGGCGCCAACGTCAAAGGGGGAATGCGGTGCCTGAAGCTTTCGAGTTCAAGTCGATTTCAGAACTGATCGACCTCACAATGAAGCACCGAAACGACGATCAACCTTCTCGACCAAGTTGGTTCCGCGGTCATTCGTCACACGAATACAAGCTAATACCGAAGATCATGCGCGACGATCCACGGCCAATGGGTGATGTCTACGGCCGCGAGGCGCGCCTGATGGCCCGCTTTCGCGAACGCAGCCTCCCCTTTTGGCCAGCAGGTTACCCCCAGGGTACGTGGGAACATCTATTCTCAATGCAACATCATGGCTGCCCCACGCGTTTACTGGATTGGTCCGAAAACCTGTTCGTGGCCGCATACTTCGCAGCGCTACCGGCAAGAAACGCGGACGCCCGACCTACCATTTGGATGTTTGACCCCTTCGGATGGAACTCACATATCCCTCAATTAGCGGACTCGGGGGTCGGAATTCTTACAGTCGCCGACGAAGAACAAAACCGATGGGCCCCCGTCGTCGACCCAACTCGCATCATCGCCAAGCGTGCCAAGCATCCAGTCGCTATATACGGAATTCACAACAGTAATAGAATTGTCGCCCAACGAGGCACGTTTACGATGGCAGGCGATGAATGGCTCGCCATGGATGAGATGCCTACCGCGGACATACCGTGGGACCGATATCTACGCAAATTTGAGTTTGTGGGCGATCGCGAGTCGTTGAAGCGTGATCTATCTTTTCTCGGATTCACAGACAGCATGATTTTCCCTGACCTAGAGAACTTGGCACGGGAACTTACCGAACTAGAGGGATGGGCATAGCAATGACCACACCAAAGGCGGATGCGCTCGACCGTGAAGTTCTAAAACGTCGTCGCTATATCAAAACTGAGCGTTACTCAATGTCCTTAGGAGAACTTACTTCTCAGTACCGTGACGGAGAGCTCATCGTCCATCCTGAGTTTCAGCGGTTCTTCAGGTGGGATGTGGATCAGAAGTCGCGACTGGTCGAAAGTATTCTTCTCGGGATACCCCTGCCGCCAATATTTGTGTCCACCACTCCAGGCGGCGTTTGGGAGCTTGTCGACGGGCTTCAACGCGTTTCGACGATTCTTGAATTGCAAGGAGTGTTGCTAAACAACGATGGACAATTACTTCCGCCGTTGAAACTGCATGGCACGAAGTACCTGCCCGCCCTCGATGGAAAGCAGTGGATGGACGCGGCGAATCACCAGGATAATCTGAGCTTGACGGTTCAGCGCGATATCAAAAAAGCTCGTCTGGACATTCAAATCATTGAAAGAGACTCTTCGACCGACACTAAGTATGATCTTTTCCAGCGCCTAAATAGTTACGGATCGCAGCTGACATCGCAAGAACTACGGAGCTGCCTGCTCGTTAGCGTAAACACGCGCTTTTTCGGGTGGATCGAATCTCTTTCTAAATACCCGCCGTTCGTCAACACAGTACAGCTTCCAGATAAACTGCAGACCGAACAGTATGACATCGAACTGGTACTCCGCTTCCTCGCATTGCACGACCGAGAGCACATTCGCCAGAATGACCTTCGGGGTTTCTCGGCTTTTCTAGACGATCAATCCGTTGAGATGGCTGAGCGATTCCCCCACGACCAAGAACGCCTAACCGCCGTCTTTGAGGAAACTTTCAGCATCCTCAACGCCGCAGTAGGCGAAGATATATTTCGTAAGTGGGATGGAGCGCGAGAGCGCCCGACCGGATCGTTTCTAAACACGGCTTTTGAAGTGTTCGCGATGGGGCTTGGATACCATATCGCGCGGGAAACTCCGCACACTTTTGGCATCGCTGAGACTTGGCGTGAATTCTGGGATGACCCTTCAATGGTTACCAAATGGGCTACCGGCATGAGTACGGAACGTCGCCTCTCACGCTTCATACCGGAAGGGCGGCGACTGCTCGCCGCGGACAAGTGGGATTGGGACTAAGTCCGGCCTCGAATCGACACCACGTTGGACGCGCTTGTGATCGTGTTCACTTGGCGATGGTTCAACGTCGCCGAAATTTACAGATCGGCAATGCTCTCACCGTTACCAGTCTTACGAGCTCACGTCTTGTGGCGACAGGCCTGTTCATCGCTTCGAGCGCGGCCATCGTTTCAGAGTTGTCGTCATCGAGCACGACAGAGTCGTGGTCACCTTAGCGTGACCCATGAATCGCGACAGCTGCAGTGGCGGAATCCCTGCCGCGACGCAGAAACTCGCGTATGTATGGCGCACCAACTGGCCGTCGATCGTGATGATCGTCCGAACCACGCGCAGCACGCCCGGTCGATCGGAGCGTTCGGGTTGATCGGCGGATCGGGCAGTTCCACGTCACCGACCTGTAAACCCGCCAGTTCGGCAGCGCGCAGACCGCACTGGCAGCGACGTGTACCGACACCAGGCATGGCCAAGGGGTCCCGTCGGCCAGCGCTGAGACCTCGGCGGCGGTCAGGAACATGTCCGGACCATCGACGACGCCAGGGGACCTCCGGCTGCGCTCGGTAGGCAACTAGACGATCAGCCGGACTGACCGTCAGCCGGCCATCAGCCACGCATTCCGAAAGCACATGGCGCACAACGAAATGGTGGTGACGAACCGTTGATGGCTTGCCGGCCTTCGCCAGCCTGCCAACCCCAATCCGCAATGTCGGCGCGTTTCAAGGTTTGCGTACGCGCCTCCGGCAGCTAGGTAATGTGGTGCCGCGATGGAGAAAGACATGCGCTTCTCCTAGCGACGGAACAGACACTCTGCTAGAACGAACCACGTTGGCGACGGCCGCTGTCGGGGATAGAGAATGCGGTGAAAATCATCGGCCTCCCCGTCGATCTGCAGATGGATCAGTGAGGACGAAAAATCTGTCGAGTTGGATCAGGCTTACTGATCTGTAAGTACCAGATCAGTAAGAGCGTGTAGTCCACGCAACTTCCGATCCGGGCGATCACACCCGCGGCTGCCCGGTACCGTTCTTCCAAGCCGAGTTGCTGATCAGTGGCCGAGTAGATCAACTGCGTGTGAGCTCGTCGCTGTTCAGCCGCTGGCTGCGA
The DNA here is from genome assembly GCF_056400845.1 of Mycobacterium sp. P4_H6. Lineage (NCBI taxonomy): Bacteria > Bacillati > Actinomycetota > Actinomycetes > Mycobacteriales > Mycobacteriaceae > Mycobacterium > Mycobacterium sp. P4_H6. The sequence goes on from NZ_JBFUKN010000015.1 coordinate 63,885, forward strand.
GCTCAACATCGGGTGGGCAGCCCTCTCTGTCGTAACGTAGACCACCGCAGACTGCGGTACATCAGGAAATTCAGGCTTAAAACAGCTTGGCGTCGAACCTTTCATGAAAGGCAGTGGAGTCTGGATGATTCGTTCGAACAACAAACATTGCTTGCTGCACTAACGGATGGTTATGCGGATATAATTCGCGCAGTATTTTTATAGCACGAAGGTGATAATCGATCGCAACCTCGGACTCACCACGTCGAGAAAATGAATTTCCCAAGTTCAGAACACACAAAGCTACCGCAGTATTGTTCTCTCCGTGTGCAGACTCAAGAATCGGTAGGGCTTTCAAAAACGCCTCGGCAGCCTTTTCTTCGTCACCAAAACCTGACCACGAGTTACCAAGGGCGAATAGAGCCGTCCCTAAATCAGAAAATGTGTTTCGTTCTTGACCGAAAAATAAGACAGCTTGCTCATGCAACTCGATAGCCTTCGCACTGTCTCCGCTAGCTTGCCAAGCATTTCCCAGATTCGTTAGAACCCTCATCGCAAAAACGGGATCCGAGCCAGAATTCACCGATAAAATCCCGAACGCACGCTCCAGACTATCCCGCGCTTCGAGCGGTCGCTGGTATAACATTAATGTCCGTCCGATGTTACTGAGGACTGCTGCGACCTTGAAGTGCCTCTTACCCAGATCTTCTTCAACGATTGATAATGCACGTTTCTGAGTCTTGAGTCCTTCATCGACAGCCCCGAGTTCAACATATACCTGTCCAAGGTGATCCATAATGTACCCAATGAAACTCCTCTTCATTCCTTCACGCTCGGCAATCTGCAATGCGCGAAGAAATGCGACACGAGACTTTTCATACTCGCCAAGCTTGAGGTGAACAATGCCCATATGGTTTAAAATATGCGCAGCCTCAGCCATATCATTAGGCTTATCGGAGCCATTTATCGCCTGCGCCCGCTCCAATGCTTTCATGCCCTCTTCTGGTTGCAATAACTCAGAGTAGCTGCTGCCGAGCCTGCGTAAAATGGGCACCAACCTCTGATCATTGGCACCCAGGATTGATTCGAAAGTCTCGAGAATGCTTAGAAAAAAGTCGTGAGCACACTGTAATTGTCCCGCGTCCGCCAAAGTAGCAGCAAGTTCTTTCGTTATTTCAGCCGCTTGAATAGACTGTTGGCCGAACTCAAGCACGGTAAGCTCCAAGAGGCGTTCCAGGGGAGCCACCGCTCCGATGAAATCGCCCGCGTTCCTGCTCACAACCGCAGCACGCTCCATGTACTCAACGGCAGAAGGCTCCAACGTGTGGATGTCAGCCCAAGATCGCGCGGCAATCTCGGTCTTTCCGTGCGCATGAGCGCTGAACCCGACACGGCCAACAGTTTCACAGTCCTTAGCCATTCGAGCCTGATCCTGAGCGGCGGCCCATACATCGGCGCTCGGGCCGTCAGATTCTGCGCGGCCAATCTCGACGAGGACTGGGTGAACCGCCATTCTAGATTGACCGCCATCAGTGTCGATCTTGACGAGCGCTGCTTTACCAATAATCGGTTTCGTCGCCCACTCCAAAGCTGCGTCGATATGAGACTGGCCAAGCGACTGCCGATGACCGCATCGCTGCTCTAGCAGAGTCGATAGTTGAGCCATTGATAAATCTCGTCTTATATCTGTTTGAGCCCACTCGTTTATTAATTGGACCAACCCTCGCGAAATAGCGCAATCAACCATCTGCGGTTCATGAGGACAGCTGGTATTCCCACCTTTAAGGCGTCTCAAAAGTCTTCCAGTGACCGTAAACGCTGTCGCAATGCCGTCGCCGAAATCCTCGTCTGGGTAAAGCAGACTTGCCCTCTGCAGCTCGTCCAGCGAAGGCAATCGTTCGACGACGATTGGGTTGATAAAAATATCGGCGACTGCACGATACTCGCTAGCCCAACTTTCGTACTTCAAAGATGAAATCGTCGCGACTATACGGAGACCTGGAAAACGCTCACGACAATGGCGGATAATAGATACGTTCAAGCCAGCGGAGGTGTATGAATCGATTTGATCGAGCCAAATCACTAAGCGAGAATTTTTCTTCTCAATACGCGAGATGATATCTAGCTCACCGAACGCTCTTATCAGCCCCGCCGGAGTCAACGGAACAATTGCAACAGACGAACTCGGGGCGGTAAGTGCCGCTTGGAGCGCGCTGCGAGTCACGCCGCTTGAAGGGGTGCCTATCAACAATAGTGCTCCTTGCGCTTGAAGTTCTTTGACAGCGACCGCGTCGATGTCACGCGGCACATATACAGATAGATGCTCGCCTCTGGCGATGTACTTACTGGCCAACTCGGATCGCACGACGCTCAGATCCCGTACGGGATCTACATCGTGCAGGCTGGGCGGTTCCCAAATAACGCATTCTCGAACCGCACACAACCATTTCTGAACCTGCTCTGACTGCAGCATATTCTTGTCTTTCTCGACTTCACTCTTAGCCCGTTGTTCAGATCTCCACTTCTCCACTACTACGCCGACGCCTGTCACTAATACGCACACGGCTCCTAGAACGCGAGCCCACACAGGTGCCTCCACGATTGTTAGAATGGCGTATACGGCAGCGGCAGCTGCTGCCGCTATCCCTAACGTCATACCAGGCGGAAACGCGGGAAGTCGGGGCTTTAACATTGACCGTGGACTCTCCTTCTTCTATAGCTGACTCGCCACCAAATACACTGTCAATTCAGCAAGGTCACCGCACCAAGCTGCTTACGGATGCGCATCTGGAGTGCTGGCTAACCAGCTTATCGGCCTTACGTGGACGCCGCATCCGCACTTGCCAACTAAACTCGTGTCAGGAGTTGTGCCCCCTACATTCGCAAATTAAGCGTCTCGCTCAAGCAACACACACCGGGCGGCCATTCACCGTCAGCTAGCCATCGTCGAGGTCTATTACGGACTTTCCAAAGTCGTGAATCCATGACGACATCGCCCGTATATTTTTGCGGTGCAAAATTCCCACAGGGCAGCTAGTTTCGAGTACTGCTGACGCTAGAGCCGCCAGCAAGCGGTTCTTCAGATCCGCAACAAGCCCGAAGCGCTCAGGGGCGCACATTCACTTTCGTTATCGACCGCGACGATCGTACGGTCCCAGAAGAACCCGTGAGCACGTTAGCGGAYCAACCAGATCTCGTGATCGAACGCTAACCTCGGAAGCGCCCGGGGTAGGGTGACCGAACTGCCCGGAGCGCTCGCCACGAAGTAGATCAGGTAGCCAGGTTCTGTCCAGGTAGTCAACATGCCCGCGCGGAGCCTCCCTCATGACTCATTCCCTCGCAGATTCGGGCTGAAGAAGCTCTTTTTAATACGCGGGTTCGATTCCCGTCATCGGCTCCATATTGACCAGCGCGTAGGTGCGGGCCAGAACGGGTATGCACGCTCGATGGCGGTCATCGGATTCCACTGTTCGCACGAGCAGATCAGTCCGGCCCAGTTGCTCAAGGACGTCCAGCACGCGGAGCGCGCAGGTTTCATGGCCGGCATGTCCTCGGACCACTTCAGCCCGTGGAGCACCCGCCAGGGCGAGTCGGGCTTCGCCTGGTCGTTTCTCGGCGCGGCCCTGGCCACCACGCAACTGCCCTTCGGCGTCGTCAACGCCCCCGGGCAGCGCTACCACCCGGCGATCATCGCCCAGGCCATCGCCACGCTGGCGCAAATGTTCCCCGGCCGCTTCTGGGCGGCCCTCGGATCCGGCGAGGCCTCCAACGAACGTGTCACCGGAGAAGTGTGGCCGCGCAAGGAATTACGCGACGAGCGCCTCATCGAATGCGTGCAGGTGATCCGGCGGCTGCTGCAGGGTGAGGAGGTCAGCCACGAGGGGCTCGTGCACGTCAACCGTGCGCAGCTATGGACGTTGCCGGACACCGTCCCCGACCTCGTCGGCCCGGCCGTCACCCCGCAGACCGCGGCCCGGCACGCCGCCTGGGCCGACGGCCTGATCACCGTCAACCAGCCGAAGGACACACTGCAGAAGATCCTGGACTCCTACCGCGAGGCCGGGGGCCGGGGTCCCGCGCGTCTGCAGGTCCACCTCAGCTGGGCTCCCACCGAGGAGCAGGCCGTCGCCATCGCGCACGACCAGTGGCGCAACAACGTCTTCGCCCCGCCGGTGTCCTGGGATCTGGAGACGGTGGAGGCGTTCGACGTCATCGGGGAAACCGTGTCCACCGAGCAGGTGAGGAAGTCGGTGAACGTGTCCAGCGACCTGGCTCAGCACGCGGACTGGCTCGCACAGTACGTCGACCAAGGGTGGGACGAGTTGTATCTGCACTTCGTGGGCCAGCAGCAGGCCGGCTTCATCGACGCGTTCGGCCAGCACGTGCTGCCGCAGCTGTCCGCGACTCGGCAGCCCGCATGAGATCGGCAGACTCGGGCGACCTGTGGTGGAAGAACGCCGTCTTCTACTGCGCCGACATCGAGACCTTCTACGACTGGAACGGCGACGGCACCGGCGACATCCGCGGGATGACCGACCGCCTCGAGTACCTCAACGACCTCGGCGTGACGTGTCTGTGGCTCATGCCGTTCTACCCCACCGCCCGCAAGGATGACGGCTACGACATCACCGATTTCTACGGTGTGGACCCGCGTCTGGGAACCCTCGGCGACTTCGTCGAACTGGTGCGCACCGCGAAGGCGAAGGGCATCCGTGTCATCGTCGACTTCGTCATGAACCACACCTCGGACGCGCACCCGTGGTTCAAGTCGGCCCGGCGCAGCAAGGACGACCCGTACCGCGACTACTACGTGTGGAGCGCAACCGAACCCAAGTCCAGCCCCAAGGACGTCGTCTTCCCCGACCAGGAGGACAGCATCTGGGAACTCGACCCCAAGACCGGTGAGTGGTACCTGCACCACTTCTACAAGCATCAGCCCGATCTCAATATCGACAATCCCAAAGTGCAGGAAGAAATCTCACGCACCCTCGGGTTCTGGCTTGAGCTCGGCGTGTCGGGGTTCCGGGTAGATGCCGTCCCGTTCCTGTTCGCGAATGACACGGTGCCCGGGCAGAAAGCCACTCTTGACCCCTTCCAGTACCTCGGCGATATCCGCAACTTCATCACCCGCAGGCTGGGTGACGCCGTTCTGCTCGGCGAGGTGAACCTGCCGTACAAGGATCAGAAGAAGTTCTTCGGCGGCCCCGACGGTGACGGTCTGAACATGCAGTTCGACTTCATCGGTATGCAGCAGATCTACCTGTCCATGGCCCGCGGCGACGCCCGACCCATCGCCAAAGCCCTACGTCAGCGACCCACACTCGACCCGACCAGCCAGTGGGCGAACTTCATCCGCAATCATGACGAGCTCACCCTCGACAAGCTCAGCGACAGTGAGCGACAAGAGGTTTTCGACGCCTTCGGGCCCGACCCCGACATGCAGCTCTACGACCGAGGACTGCGCAGGCGGCTGCCGGCGATGCTCGGCGGCGACGAGCGCCGGATGAAGATGGCCTACTCGCTCGCGTTCTCCCTGCCGGGAACTCCCGTGCTGTTCTACGGCGAGGAGATCGGGATGGCGGAAAACCCGGACATTCCAGGACGACTCGCGGTCCGCAGTCCGATGCAGTGGACCGGCGGACCCAATGGTGGCTTCTCCAGCGGATCGAAACGCCGCCTCACCCGCCCGCTCCCGGACGGCCTGTACGGACCCAAACGCGTCAACGCCGCCGATCAGCGCCGCGATCACGGCTCCTTCTGGTGGTTCATGCGCAATCTCATCTACACCTACCGCGAGCAGCCAGAGATCGGCTGGTCGACGGTGGAGATCCTCAAGCAGCCCCACCGGGCGGTACTGGCGCATATCTGCCGGGAGGAGTCCGGATGGTCGATGGTCGCGCTACACAACTTCGGCGCCGAAGGCTGCATCGTTGCTCTCGAACTCGCTGACGTCGCACCGGGATCCGTGCTCGTCGACCTGCTCGACGGTCTCACCGAGACCGAGCTCGACAAGTCCGGCCGGGTCGAGTTGGACCTCGCCCCCTACGGCTATCGCTGGCTACGCGTTCTGGGCCCCGAGGAGGAACCGATCATATGACCTCAGACATCACCGATCTGATCCGGGAGGACCACGACTGGTTCCGGGAACAGTTCGCCAGACTGGACGACCTACACGCACAGGAATCGTCGGATTCCAGAGCACTGCAACAGGTGTGGCGCCCACTTGCGGACAAGTTGGACGTGCACGCCTATATCGAGGAGAAGATCTTCTATCCGCGACTGCTGGAGCGCGGTGCCGACGATCCCGAAGACGAGACCTTGGACGCCATCGGTGATCACAACGACATCCGCGACGGCGTCCGGGACGCGGACGCGGCGTCGGTCGGTTCGGCTACCTGGTGGGCAGCCGTCGGCCGGACGCGCGAGGCCAACGACGAACACATGGGTGAGGAGGAGCGCGACGGGTTGGCGGACTTCCGCTCGAACGCACCTGCTGATCTGCGCAACGAACTGGGCCGCGAGTACCGGAAGTTCATGGCCCAGCACCCCACCCCCAAAGGCCTGCTCATCGTCGATCGCGACCCGCAGACCTACGTCGACGACGTCGAGGCCAAGGCCGAGCAGCGGCCCAAGGACGGTTCGCTCGGAATCGGCAGTCTGAAGGGACAACCATGAACACAGGCGCCCGATGACCGAGACGGTCACGGACGGCGACGACCGGGAGTCCTTCATCGTCGAGACACTCGTCGACGCCTTCAGCGATCTGATGGAGGCGGACCCGGACGCCTTCCGGACCAAGTTCCGCAAGATGGCCGCCGACCCGTTCGCGTTCTTCCGCGGGAGCGCCTGCCTGTTCTACGCCGACGTGTTCGCCCTGGAGGACAGGTGGGCCGACGAACGCACCAGCCGGGTCTGGATCCAGGGTGATCTGCATGCCGAGAACTTCGGCACGTACATGGACGGCGCCGGGGTCCTCATCTTCGACGTCAACGATTTCGACGAGGCCTACGTCGGCCACTTCACCTGGGACCTGCAGCGCTTCGCCGCAAGTGTGGCGTTGATGTGCTGGCAGAAGGCGCTTTCGGACGAGACGATCACGATGCTGATCGAGACGTTCGCGCGTGCATACCTGAACCAGGTTCGCTGGTTCGTCGAGATCGAGGACGATTCCGCGTTCTCCCTCAACCTCGAGACGGCCCGCGGCGCGGTGCTGTCCGCGTTGCAGTCGGCCCGCCTCTCGACCCGCGCCGGGATGCTCGACCGCATGACCGTCGTCGACGAATGGGACCGTCGCTTCCGCGAGCTACCCGGCGTCGTGCGACTCGACGACGAGGAACGCGAGAAGGTGGTGGCGGCCTTCGAGAGGTACCTCGAGACGATCCCCGAGACCCAGCGCTTCCGTGGGATCGTCTATGACGTCAAGGATGTCATCGCCAAGACCGGCTTCGGTATCGGCAGCGCCGGCCTGCCCGCCTACACGGTGCTGATCGAGGGGTTCAACCAGGCGCTCGACAACGACGCCGTGCTCTCGATGAAGCAGGGCAATGTGGCGGCGCCGAGCCGGGTGATCGACGACAAGGAAGTCCACGACTACTTCACGCATCACGGCCACCGAACGGTGGTCTCGCAGCGCGCTTTACAGGCACACGCCGATCCCTTGCTCGGCTACACCGACATCGACGGGGTCGGTTTCGTGGTCAGCGAGATCTCGCCCTATGAGGCCGATCTGGACTGGAGCGAGCTGACCGAGCCGGACGAACTCGCCGAGGTCATCGAGCAACTCGGTCAGGCGGTCGCCAAGGTGCACTGCGTCAGCGACACGGACAGCGACCAGTCGCTGGTCGACTTTCAGACCGAGGAGGCCATCGTCACCGCGATCGGTGACAACGAGGCCGACTTCGTCGCCGACATCGTCGCGTTCGGACTCGAGTACGCGGCCAGGGTTCGCGACGACCACCGGCACTTCGTCGAAGCGTTTCGCGAAGGACGGATTCCGGGCGTCACCGCCACCTGAATACCCGGACTACGCTGCTCAACGAATCACTGCGCCGGTACATCACCTAGGAGGCACCGTGGCATCTGAAGAGACCAACACGACTCGCGCCCTCGTCGCCGATTCGTCCGGACCTGAAACGGTCCTGGCCGTCCGTTCGCTCCCCCTGTCCGAACTCGGCGACGGCGACGTCCTGATCGCCGTGTCGTGGTCGAGCGTGAACTTCAAGGATGCGCTCGCCACGAGCAAGGACGGCAAGGTTGCCCGCATCGACCCGCTCATCCCCGGAATCGACCTGGCCGGCACGATCGTCGACCCGGGCACTTCCGGTCTCGACGAGGGCGCCGAGGTGCTGGTGCACGGCTACGACCTGGGAGTCGCCCATCAYGGCGGCTACAGCGAGTATGCGCGCGTCCCGGCCGACTGGGTCGTCGCGCTGCCCGACGGCCTGAGCCTGCGCGAGGCAATGATCGTGGGCACCGCGGGATTCACCGCCGCACTCAGCGTGATCGCACTCGAAGAACACGGACTCACCACCAGTGACGAGGGCCCCGTCCTGGTCACCGGAGCCACCGGTGGCGTGGGCAGCGTGGCCGTGTCGATCCTGGCCGCCCAGGGCCACTCCGTCACCGCGGTGACCGGCAAGGCAGAGGCCGCCGACTGGCTGCGCACCCTGGGCGCCACCGAGGTGGTGGACCGGTCGGCGGTGGGTGATCCGAAGCGGCCGCTGCAGAAGGAAGCTTGGATCGCCGCAGTGGACAGCGTCGGCGGTGAAACCCTCGCAGCGGTGCTGGCCTCGCTTCGGTACGGGTCCGCGGTGGCCGCGTCGGGTAACACCGGTGGAATAGCGTTGCCCACYACGGTTTTTCCGTTCATCCTGCGAGGTGTCTCGCTGCTGGGGATTGATTCGGTGCAGTGCCCGATCGACCGCCGCCGCGACGTGTGGGCTCGACTCGGCCGCGACCTGCGTCCCCCGCTGCTCGACGAGCTGGCCGCCGATGAGGTCGCGCTCACCGATGTACCCACCGCTTTGGAGCGCATCCGCGCCGGGGGCAACCGGGGACGCACCCTGGTCCGGGTGCGCTAGCCGGCAGCCACCGCCTCCAGATTGCGCGGGTGGTGGCAGGCCGCCGCGTGCGCCTGCTCCCGTTCGATCATGTCCGGCTCCTCGGCCGTACACACGTCGGTGGCCCACCGGCACCGGGTGTGGAAGCGGCATCCCGACGGTGGGTCGATCGGGCTGGGCACGTCGCCTTCCAGGATCACCCGCTCGCGGGCGGCGTTGCGCCGTGGATCCGGTATCGGGACCGCGGACAGCAGCGCATTCGAGTACGGGTGAAATGGCTTGTCGTACAGCTCGTTCGCCGCAGCGGTCTCGACGATCTTGCCGAGGTACATCACCGCCACCCGGTCCGAGACGTGCCGCACCACCCCGAGGTCGTGGGCGACGAACAGATACGACAACCCGAATTCCTGCTGGAGATCTTCGAAGAGGTTGATGATCTGCGCCTGCACCGAGACGTCCAAAGCCGATACCGGCTCGTCGGCGATGATCAACTTGGGCCGCAACGCCAATGCTCTGGCGATCCCGATCCGCTGCCGCTGCCCGCCGGAAAACTCGTGCGGGAAGCGGTTGTAGTGCTCGGCCTGCAGACCCACCCGGTCCAGCAGGTCCTGCACCTGGCGCTTCACCTCGCCGCCGCTGGCCAGCCCGTGCAGCTCGAGGGGGTCGCCGACGATCTGCCCGATCCGCTTGCGCGGATTGAGTGACGCGTACGGGTCCTGGAACACCATCTGGATGTCGCGCCGGATCGGGCGCAGATCCCGGCGGGACCGCCCCACCAGCTCCTGCCCTTGGAACCGCACCGATCCCGAGGTGGGCGCCAGCAACTGCAGGATCAGCCGGCACAGGGTCGACTTCCCGCACCCGGACTCACCGACCAGACCCAGGGTCTCCCCCTCGTGCAGGGTCAGGCTGACGCCGTCCACGGCACGCACCCGAGCCACCTCACGCTCGATGACCGCGCCCGCCTTGATCGGGAAATGCTTGACCAGGTCGGTCACCTCCAGTAGCGGCTCACCGGCGCTCATGAGCTCACCGCCTTACGCAAACCGATCCGGCCGTCCACCTCACGCAGCGTCGACTTCTGCACCGGGTCCAGCCAGCACCGGTCCAGGTGGCCGACCGCCGCTCGCGTCTCCAAGGGCGGTAGCTGCGTGCAGTTGTCGAACGCATGCGGGCAGCGCGGCGCGAAACGGCATCCCGGCGGCAGCGACAGCATCGACGGCGGAGCTCCCCCGATCTGCGGCAACCGCGAATGCTGCGGTGCGTCCAGCGGCGTCAGCGAACCGAAAAGGCCCCACGTGTAGGGATGTTGCGGATCGTAGAAGATGTCCTCGACGCTGGCGTCTTCGACCACCTGCCCCGCGTACATCACCAGCACCCGGTCGGCGACCTCGGCGACCACCCCGAGATCGTGGGTGATCAGCACCACCGCCAGCTCGCGCTCGGCGTTGAGATCGGCCAGCAGCCGCAGGATCTGGGCCTGAATCGTGACGTCCAGGGCGGTAGTGGGCTCATCGGCGATCAGCACTTTGGGCTCCAGGGACAATGCCATGGCAATCATCACCCGCTGGCGCATACCGCCGGAGAACTCGTGCGGGTAGTCGCGCACGCGCCGCTCCGGATTGGGAATACCCACTGTGCGCAGCAACTCGACCGCGCGGTCACGCGCTTCACCCCGGGAGACGTCGCGGTGCGCGCGGATCATCTCGGTGATCTGATCACCCACCCGATAGACCGGATTCAGCGAGGTCATCGGATCCTGGAACACCATCGCGATGTGTTCGCCTCGCACACCCTGCAATTCACGGTCGTCGAGTTGGGTCAGATCCCTGCCGTCGAATCGCACCGCGCCGCCGATGGTCGCGTTCGGCGCGCGGGTCAGCCCGATCACGGTCTGCGCGGTCACGCTCTTGCCGGATCCCGATTCGCCCACGATGGCCAGCACCTCCCCGGCGGACAGGTCGAACGAGACGCCGTCAACGGCACCGACCACACCGTCCTGGGTGGTGAAACTGACACGCAGATTGTCGACTTCGAGCAAGGGACTCATACCGGTGCTGCCTCTCCGAGCCGGATCCGTGGATCCAGGAATGCGTACGCCACGTCGACCAAGGTGTTGAACAGCACGATGAAGAACGCCCCGAACATCGTCACCCCGATCAACGGCGGCAGGTCCAGTGACCCGATCGCTTGTCCCGCATACAATCCGACGCCGTTGAGGTTGAACACCGTCTCGGTGAGGATCGCGCCACCGCCGACAACGGCGCCGAAGTCCAGCCCGAACAGGGTGACGATCGGGATCATCGAGTTGCGCAGCACATGTTTGATGCGCACCTGCCGTTCGCTGATGCCCTTGGCCCGCGCGGTGCGCACATGGTCGTCGTTCATCACGTCGAGCATGTTGGACCGCAGCACGCGGCTGTAGAACCCGACGTAGAGCACCGCCAACGTCAGCCACGGCAGGATCAGGTGATACGCCCAGTCCAGCGGATCCTTGGTGAGTGGTACGTAACTACTGGTGGGGAACAGCTCGGCCTTGAAGCTCAAGTAGTACAACAGGATTGCCGCCAACCAGAACACCGGCATCGAGATGCCCACCAACGACAGGATGGTCAGTGCGCGGTCGGTGAACTTTCCGGCATGCACGGCGCTGAGATACCCGAACCAGATCGCCAGCGCCATCCACAGCACCGCAGCACCGATGCACAGCGACAGCGTGGCGGGCAAGCCCTTCCAGATCTGTTCGACGACGTTCTGCGAGCTGGCATAGGAGGTCAGCTGGCCGGTGAAGATCTRCTTCATCATCGTCAAGTACTGCACGTACACCGGTTGATCGAGCCCCAGATCGGCACTCACCCTGGCGATCAGCTCCGGGTCGGCGTTCTTACCCGCGATGCGCGCCGCCGGGTCGGAGTTGGGAATCACATTGAAGATCAGGAACACCAGCACCGAGATGGCGAACAGCACGCCGACCATGCCGATCAGCCGTCGGACCACGAAACGCAGCATGTCAGTGCTCCAACCGGATCTTGGCGCGCGGATCCAGCGCGTCCCGCAAACCATCGCCGAACACGTTGAGCGACAACACCGTCAGCACGATCATCAAACCGGGCACGATCGTCAGGTGCGGCGCGGTGTAGATGGTCTGGTAACCGTCGGCGATCATGGTGCCCCAGGAGGCGTTCGGGGCCCGCACACCCGCCCCCAGGAACGACAGCGCCGACTCCAGCAGCATGTTGTTGGCGATGTTGAGGGTGAAGAACACGATGATGGTGGACACCACGTTGGGCAGCAGCTCACTGACCATGATCCGCACCGGGCCCTTGCCCTGCGCCACCGCCGCCTCCACGAACTCCTTCTCCCGCAACGCCAGGATCTCGCCGCGGATCGGCCGGGCCATATAGGGCACATAGACCAGCCCGATGATCAGGATCGGGATCCACAACGAGTCACCGGCCACCTGCAGCGCGCCGATCTTCAACCCGCCCAAGGCAAGTGCGGTGCCCAGCGCGATGCCCAGCAGCAGTACCGGAAACGCCCACACCACGTCCATCACCCGCGACAGCGTGGCGTCGATCCACCCGCGGTAGAAGCCGCACAGCAGCCCGACCAGGACGGCGAGCACCGTGGTGATGGCCGCGGCCGCGACACCGATGTAGATGGAGGTCCGGCCGCCGTACATCAGGCGCACCATCACATCGCGGCCGTTCTGGTCCGCGCCCAGCAGATACCGGCCGTGCAGGCCCGGCCCGATCGGGGTGCCGTCGGGTGAGACGACGTCGGTCTCCTGGCCGTCGATCATCACCACGTCGGTGATGTGGTTCTCGTTGGGCCCGGTGTGCGCCACATGCTCGGCCCACAGCGGGGCCGCCAGGCAGAACAGCACGATCACGATGAACAGCACTCCGAAGGCGAGGCTGACTTTGTTGCGCCGCAGCCGAAGCCACGCCAGATACCAAGGGCTTCGGCCCTGGATCTGGGCCGCGGGAACCCCCACCGGAAGTGCGGGGTCCCCGGGTCCTTCGACCGCGTCGATCGGGGTGGCCATACCTACTTCAGTGCCAGCGCCGACCAGTCCTGATTGAACAGGAGGTGGCTGTAGGCCTTGTCGAAGTCCATCCGGTCGGAGACGAAGGTGGCGAACTCCTCGTTCCCGTACGGCGCCCACGCCGCCTGCTCCATGTAGGCCTTGTCCAGTGCCGCGTACTGCGCCTCGGTGTCACCGTCGGTGAGCAGTTTGGTGCGCAACTCGTTCATCTTGGCGTCCAACTCCGGAAAGGACGCCCGGGAGAAGTTGTTGCCATTGGTGGGCAGGATCGACTCGCTGTTCAGCAGCGGGCGGAAGAAGTCATCCGGGTGCGGGAAATCCTGGAACCAGTCCGCGAACCCGGTATCGAGATCCGGGGTGCTCTGGTTGCCGATCGTCGCCCAATACACGTCGCCGGCGATCACTTTCAGTGTGGCGTTGAAGCCCAACTGGGTCAGCACGTCGTGGTAGTACTCGCCGATGCGCTTGCGGTCCGGCTCATCGTCGGTCCACACGGTGATATCGCGGTCCGTCGGATTGGCCTCGGCGATCAGCTGTTTCGCCTTCTCCATATCGGGTCCCGGGTAGAGCTTGTACTCCTCGTAGCCGGGCATCCCCGGCGGGAGGATCTGCTGTGTCGGGTGCAGCCGCCCGCCAAACACCCGGTTGAGCGCTTCGGGGTCGACCGCGTAGTTGATGGCCTGCCGGACCTTGATGTCGTTGAACGGGGCGGTCTTGTTGTTCATCCAGAAGTAGTAGGTGTTGATCGATTCCTCCAGCCGGAACCGGTCACCGAACTTGGCCTTCACCTCCGCCAGCCGATCGGCGTCGGGCGGGTCCACCATGAAATCGATGGTGTTCTGCTCGACACCGGTGACCTGCGCGGTATTGCTCTTGTTCTGCGTGACGGTGATCTTGTCGACGCTGGCATCGGCCACTTCGTCGGCGCCGGCATCCTTGACCGTCTGGAAGTTCGGGTTGCGTTCCAGCGTCATGGTCTGCGGCGCTTCGACTTTGGTGATCATGAACGGACCACTGGACGGCGGCGGGTTGTTCGTCGCGTCATCGGACAGCGGGGTGCTGGGCGGAACGGGCGCCGCGAAGGTCAGCCCGAGCAGATTTTCGAACGTGCCGTTCGCTTCGTTCAGTGTGATGGTGATGTCGCCGGTGTTGTCATCGGTGACGATGCCGCTGATCGTGTCGGCCTTACCGTCGGCGTAGTCGCCGGCACCGGCGATCGCCTGATAGAACACCGAGCCACCCGAATCCGCCTTGAACAGTCGCTGGATGGCGTAGGTGAAGTCCGAGGCCTTGATGGGTGTGCCGTCGGAGTACTTCATGTTCGACCGCAGCTTCAGCTTGTAGGTCTTGCCGTCCGGCGAGACCTCCGGCATGGCTTCGGCCAGCCCGGGCACCACCTCGGTGCCGTCCTTGCCCTTGGCGTGCTTGTACGTCAACAGCGGGGTGTAGGTGTTGTACAGCACCTCCCACCCTTCGACGGTGTACGACAGCTGCGGGTCGACGTAATCCGGGAACGACGTCATCGAGATGTTGATGTCACCCCCGCCGCCTGAGGCGTCGGAGCCTTCGTCGCCGCCACACGCGGCGACGCCGAAGACGGCGACAACGGAGATACAGGACACGACAGTCGTCTTGCGCAGGGCTGTGCGCAGCTTGCTCATCTGGCTCCCTAGGTTCGCGGCTCGGGCGAGTCCCGTCCACGTTTACGCTTCTTAAGCGATCCGGGTAGCCATCTTGGCCGGAAATCTATGATTCCGCAGTCCGAAGAGCGTAAATTTTCTGGTCTCCCAGGGAACTGACAGGAAACATTCCTGTAATTGTCGTCTGCGCAAGCGATCGGAGCGTCAGGGCGTGATCAGGATTCCGTCGTCGGACGCCGCCTTGAGCAACTGCTGGATGGTCAGCTCGCCGTAACCGGTGTGGACGGTGCCCCGCCGCGTCCCCAACCAGGGCACCACGCCGGGGGTCGGATCGACGTCGAGGTGGTAGGCCTGCACCCCCATCAGGTGGTACTGGAAGAAATTGCCGAGGAAATCGACCGCGAAGACGAGGCTGCCGATCAGGCTCTTGCCCCACATGGCGGCCGCGTTGCGCATCGGGTTCATGGCCTCGGCATCACCGATGAGCACGATCGGACCGTAGTGCGGCTTGCTGCCACCGCCGGGCACGTAGGGCGGGAAGAACGGTTGCAGCGCAGGAAGATCGGTGGCCATGAACGCGGCGGGACTGCCGTACTGCGCGACGTTGACGAAGTTCGAGTCGGCGCCGTTGCCCGCGATCTTGGTGTTGAGGCCGGGCGACTCGAATCCGATCCCGGCCAGACCGGTGCGCTGCGCCACGAACTGCGCCTCCCAACCACCCAGCGAATGGCCGGTGACGAAGACATCGTCGGCCGCGTAGCCCTGCAGGGCGGCCTCGTCCTGGACGCGGCGCGCGAAGCGCAGCGCATCATAGAACGCCAACGGCGTTGTGCCGGTGAGGATCACCTGCATGTCGGCGGCGATCTGGGTCAGCGTGATGAGTGGGTTGATCAGCAGGTTCGTGCCGCCGGTGGTGCCCTGGTAGGCGATCACGACCTGTCCCTGCGGAGTCACCCAGGCCTTGCCGGACATGCCGGAGAAGATGTTGGTCGACTGGAGCTGGAATCCGTTGACGGTGAAAGGCACCATGCCGCCGGGCGTGGTGCCCCAGCCGTAAGCGGCCGTCGATGCGTTGAGGAACTGGGCCACGGTCGGCGTCGGCCGGTCGGTGGGACCGGTGTAGGTCATGGTGGGCAGCACCGGCTGCACCGCCGGTGTCCGGTGCAGCCCGCCGAGGCGTTCCAGTTCACGGAAGGCCGCGAACAGCAGATCGTTGATCGGCGCGATGTTGAACGGGCTTCGTGGGCCACTCGCGCCGGCAGTGAAATCGAGGAACTGCAGCACCGCGTTGATGACGCGGCCGGGCAGCTCGAGCACGGTCGCGATCGGCGACAGCGGTCTCGGCGGCGCGGGTGTGGTCACCTCGACGGCGGCGGCAAGGGTTCCGAGCACTGTGGGCGCCGCGGTCTTGGCCGTCACTGCAGGTTCCGCCAAGTGTGGCGGCGCGTCCTGGACCGTCAGCACCGCCACCGACGCCGCACTGTTGCTCGCGGCGCGTGCGGTCCGCACGGACCGCTCGACCCGGCGGGTGGTGAGCGGCTCGTCGCGGTCCAGCCTGGCCTCGGCACCGGCGCGCTTCGGGGTGGTCCTGGGTTCCTTGACCGACAAGCCCGGCTTGTCGTCGGTCGGGTTCTCGGTGGTGTCCCCGGACTCCGGTTTGTCCGGGTCGGCCTGTTTCGTGGGCTCGTCGGACGGATCCGGTGTGCTCGTCGAACCCGAGTCGTTGGACGTCGATGACGTCGACCCGGTGTCGTCAGCCCACGCCACCGCCGGCCCGGGCGCGACCACGAGACCCGCGCTGAGCAGCATCGCCGCCACCCCGAACCGCAACGACCTGCCCGTGACGCGCTCCTCAGACTRCACCGCCGACCCCCTACGCCCTGACAACATGCGATGTCATGTGGAGGCTAGGCCACCGCGCACTGCGGCACGGCCGTTTCGGCAAGGGACCGGCAGATCAGCCGTTCAGTGCGCGGTCCAGGTTGATGGCGGCGCTGATGAGCGCCAGATGGGTGAACGCCTGCGGGAAGTTGCCGACCTGGTCGCCGGTCGCCGAGACCTGCTCGGCGTAGAGGCCGACGTGGTTGGCGTAGGTGAACATCTTTTCCAGCGCCAGTTGGGCGTCGGCGAGCCTGCCTGCGCGGGTGAGCGCCTCGACGTACCAGAAGGAGCAGATCGAGAACGTGCCCTCCTTCCCGTCGAGTCCGTCGGTCCCCGGTTCGTACCGGAACACCAGGCTGTCGGTGACCAGATGCTTCTCGACCGCCCGCAACGTCGACAGGAACCGCGGATCGGCCGGCGACAGGAACTTCACCATCGGCATCAGCAACACCCCGGCGTCCAGATCCTCGCCGCCCTCCACCCGGGTGAAGGCTTCCAGCTCGGGATTCCAGGACTTCGTCATGATGCGTTCGTAGATGTCGTCGCGGGCCTTGCCCCAGGCGACCAGGTCCCCGGGCAGTCCGCGGGCCCGGGCGATGCGGATCGACCGCTCGATTGCCACCCAGCACATCAACCGCGATGTCGTATACGGCATGGCCTCGTCGCGGACCTCCCACATACCCGCGTCGGATCGGTCCCAGTTCTCGGCGACCCAGTCCACGATGTCGCAGACATCCATCCACGCATCGTGGCTGATACCCGGGCCGTACTTGTTGAACAGGTAGACCGAGTCGATGATCTCGCCGTAGATGTCGAGCTGTAGCTGCGTGGCGGCCGCGTTGCCGACCCGGACCGGCCTGGACCCGCGGTGCCCCGACAGGTGGTCGAGTTCGTACTCCTCGGGCAGATTGCCGTCGATGTCGTAGAGCACCCGGAGCGGACCGAGACGCTTGTCGTCCTTGCCGTCGCGCTGCCCCATCCGCTCGGACAGCCAACGGGTGAATTCCCTTGCTTCATTGAGGAATCCGAGGCGCAGCAAGGCGTACATGCTGAATCCGGCATCGCGGATCCAGACGTAGCGGTAGTCCCAGTTGCGGCTGCCCCCGATCGGGGCGGGCAGGCTGGTGGTCGGCGCGGCGATGATCGCACCGGTGGGCTCGTGGGTGAGCAGCTTGAGTGTGATGGCCGAGCGGTGCACCGTCTCGCGCCAGCGCCCGGTGTAGGTCGACGAGGAAATCCAGTCCCGCCAGAATGCCGTCGTCGCGTCCAGCAGCGCGTCGGTGCGGTCCATCGAGTCGGCCGTGACCTCGTCGCCGTCGGCGAGCATCTCCAGGATGAACGACGCCGTGTCGCCGGTTTTCAGCTCGAATTCTGCTGTCACGAGGGTGTTCTCGTCGTCCTCACTGATCGCCAGGTCGGTCGAGGCGATCAGTCCGAGCCGCACACCGTCACCGGTGACCAGGACCCCGTCCCCTGAGCGCTCCGCGGTGCACGACTGGCGGGCGTAATCAGGTCGCGCGTCGAGGCGCATCTGCAGCCGCAGACAGCCTCGCACCCCGCTGACCCGCCGTACCAACCGCTGACGGTGCTCCGGCTCGTCGGGCGAGAGCACCGGCATGAAGTCGTGGACTTCCACCACCCCGTCGTCGGTGAGGAACCGGGTGATCAGCACCGCGGTGTCCGGGTAGTAGAACTGCTGAGTGCGGGTGACCTCGGTGGTGGGTGTCAATTGCCAACTGCCGCCTCGGTCTTGATCCAGGATCGACCCGAACACACTGGGAGAGTCGAATCTCGGTGCGCAGAACCAGTCGATGGTGCCATCGGTGCCGACCAGCGCGCAGGTGCGTAGATCGCCGATCAACCCGTGCTGCGAGATCGCGAGCGGGCGCTCACTCATCGGGCAGCCACCAGTCGGTGAGCGCCAGCGCCTCGTCCGGGCCCCATGACCCTTTGGCGTAGGTCTTCACCGCCGGCGGCGCGTCGAGCACCGGCTGGCACACCTGCCAGAGCCGATCGACTTCGTCGGAACGGGTGAACAGTGTCTGGTCACCGCGGATGACGTCCAGCAGTAGCCGCTCGTAGGCCTCCAGCGGAACGTCTTCGGTCACCGTCTCGCCGAGGTCGAAGGTCAGGTCGACCGGCATCAAGTCGAGGTCAGGACCGGGCCGCTTGGCCAGCAGGTGCGCGCCGACCCCCGGTTCGTCGGTCAGTTCCAGGACCAGCCTGTTCGGGCCGTGGTCGTCGCCGGTGAACGGGCCCGCCTCCGGCGCACGGAACGTCAGGGTGACGGTGCGGCGGGTATCGCCCATGGTCTTGCCGGTCCGTAGATAGAACGGCATGTCCTGCCAGCGCGGTGTGTCGACAAAGGCCTCCAGCGCCACGAAGGTCTCGACGGCCGAATCCTCGTCGACATCGTCCTCGTCGCGGTAGCCGTCGTACTGACCGAACACCACCCGGTCGGGATCGAAGGGTCGCAGCGCCGCGAACACCTCGGCCTTCGCGTCCCGCAACGACACCGCGTCGACGTGCTGCGGGGGCTCCATCGCGATGAAGCCGAGCACCTGGCACAGGTGGGTGGTGATCATGTCGCGGAAGCAGCCCGTCGATTCGTAGAAGCTGCCGCGGCCCTCGATGCTGAGTTCCTCGGGCACGTCGATCTGCACCGACTCCAGGTGCTCACGGTTCCAGGAGGGCTCGATGAGCCCGTTGGCGAACCGCAGCGCCAGGATGTTCTGCACCGCTTCCTTTCCCAGGAAGTGGTCGATGCGGTACACCCGGTCCTCATCGGCGATCTGCTTGAGCGCCGCGTCCAGATCACGCGAGGACGCCAGGTCGGTGCCGAACGGTTTCTCGACCACGATGCGCGCGTCCTCGGCCAACCCCTCGTGGCCGAGCATGCCGATCATGGACTGCATCGCCTGGGGCGGTACCGACAGATAGATCACCACCCGTGCGTCGTCACCCAGCTTCTCCCGCGCCTCCCGTACCGCGGCCGCCAGATCGGCGCCATCGTCGGCATCGGAGGTCTGGAAGCTGATACGGGACAACAGGTCCGACAACACGCCGTCGTCCAGCCCGTCGACCGAGTCGCGCAGGGCCGCGCCGATGGTGTCGCGGAACTCGTCGTCGCTGCCGGGCGAATGCCGGCCCGATCCGATCACGGCGTAATCGCCCGGCAGCCTCTCTGTCGCCGCCAGGCGGTACAGACCGGGAAACAGCTTTCGCTGGGCGAGATCGCCGGTGGCGCCGAACACGACGAAGACATGTGGGTTCGGTTCACGGCGGGGCACCGGGGGTTAATGCCCGGTGGGTGCCCTCCGCTAAACACCGAGGTTGGGGAACTCACGCCTCGCTGCAGTTCTGGTAGGGCGCACCACACCAAGATCACAGCACTTTCAGCAACAACTGTCGATCAGGTCAATTTCGTGCCGGCCGGCCTCCACAGCAGCGCGCCAACCAGCAGACCGGCGAACGGCACCGCGGCCAGGATGGTGCTCAGGGTGGCGCTGCCACCGGTGACGAGGGTGAAGTTGGACAGCACGAGCCACAGAGAGGCGAGCAGACCCAGCACGGCCAGCACGGGAGCGATCCGGGTGTGCCACACCCGGGCGCCGCCGAGATCGCGGTTCTTCAGGAAGAAGACCAGCACCGCCACCGATGTGGTGAGCATCAGGAGCACCATACCGACCGTGGCGACACCCGCCATCGAGCCGAAAACGCCGACCAGCGGGTCGATTCCGAGGACCGCCAGGATGGCGACGATGATGGCGGCCGTCACGGTCTGCACCACCGAGGAGAATGCCGGTGACTCATGGCTGTCGTGCACCGCGCCGAGGCGGGCAGGCAACAGACCCTTGCGTGACAGCACGAACTGGTACCGGGCGATCACGTTGTGGAAGGACAGCACACAGGCGAAAAGACTTGTCAGCAAAAGGATGTTGACGATGTCGCGGCCGATGCGGCCGAGCGCGCCGTCGGTGGTGTCCAGCAGCATGTTGCCCTCACCGTCGAGCGTCTGTTGCGCGGTGGCCGCCACCAGGTCGGGACCGATCGCGACCACGAAGGCCCACACGGTCAGGGTGTAGAAGGCGCCGATGAGGATGACCGCCGCGTAGGTGGCGCGCGGGATCGTCCGTTCGGGGTCGCGGGCCTCGTCGCGGAAGACCGCGGTCGCCTCGAAGCCGATGAACCCGGTGAGCGCGAACAGGATGGCGATGCCGATGGCGCCCTGGCTGAACACATCCGGGGTGAAGGAGGCAAAGGTGATGCCGGCCGGACCGGGGTCGGCGACGATGGCCAGATCCAGGATCACCACGATGCCGATCTCCAGGGCCAGTGCCACACCGAGCACCTTCGCGCTCAGTCCGATGTGCCGGTAGCCCAGGACCGCGACGACAGCCAGCACTGCGAAGGAGTAGACCGGCCACGGGATGACCGGACCGTCATAGAACGCGACCGTGTCACTGATGGCCCAGCCGATGTAGCCGTAGATGCCGACCTGAATTGCGGTGTAGGCGATCAGCGCCACCACCGCGATCCCCTTGCCCATCCGCTCGCCGAGACCGACTGTCACATAGGAGAAGAAGGCCCCCGCCTCGGGGACGTGCGGTGTCATCGTCACGAAACCGACGCTGAAGACCAATAGCACCAGTGAGGCGATCAGGAAGCCGACCGGTGCGCCGGCGCCGTTGCCCAGGCCCATCGCCAGTGGCATGTTGCCGCCGATGACAGTCAGCGGGGCGGCCGCCGCTACGACCATGAAGACGATGCCGACGGGTCCGAGGCGCCCGGAAAGGCGACGACTTTCGGTGCTGGTCATGAGTTCTCCTGAAGGGCCGACGTGAGCTGGTCGTGGTCGATGGCGTGCACGGTGTATCCCCGGTAGCCGGTGACCGTTTCGGCGGCCACCATGGCGTTGACGATCGCTTCTTCGGTGGCCTCGATGGTCAGATCGAACAGCACATCCATCAACTGTGGGCCGACCATGCGCAGCGGGATCTCCGGCGCGATCTCGGCCACGTCCTCGCTGACGCCGTAGGGCGGGATGCCGCGGTTGCCGGTGGCGAATGCGAGCATCAGGTCACCGCTGTACTGTTCGCCGGTGCCGCCGAGCCGGCCGACGGCCAGCGCCGCGCGCTGGGCCAGGCGTTGACATTGATGCGGCAGCAGTGGTGCGTCGGTGGCGACGATGACGATGATCGACCCTGATCCCGGCGCGTACCCCGGCGGAAAGGCCGGCAGCGGGACAGTGGGCTGCGTGATGGACGTTCCGTTGATCCGAAGCCGTTCGCGGCGGCCGTGATTGGCCTGTACCAGCACACCCACGGTGTAGCCGAGCACCCGCGATGCGGTGCCGATACCACCCTTGAACTGATGGCAGATCATCCCGGTGCCGCCACCGACATTGCCTTCGGCGACGGGGCCACCCGAGGCCGAAGCCAGGGCCTCGCGGACATGTTCGGGCCGGACGTGAAAACCGTTGATGTCGTTGAGGAAGCCGTCATAGGTCTCGCCCACCACCGGCAACGACCAGTAGACGCCGTCACCGCGCACACGCACCTGCTCGGCCACCAGGCTGTCGCGCACCACCCCGACGCTGTGGGTGTTGGTGAGCCCGATGGCGGTGGTGAGCTCGCCGGATTCGCGGATCCATTCCAGTCCGGTCAGCTCGCCGCTGCCGTTGAGCACGTGCGAGCCCGCGAAGACCGGTTCGGTCCAGATGTCGTCGTGCGGGACGACGACGGTCACGCCGGTGTTGACGTCGCCGGTTTGCAGCGTGGTGTGGCCGACGCGCACACCCGGCACATCGGTGATGGCGTTGTGGGGTCCGGTGGGGTGCTGTCCGATGACCACGCCGAGATCTCTGGCACGCATTGGTTTCTTTTCGTTCAGGAGTTATTTTCCTATTTGGAAAAGAACTATGCGCCCGCGTGCGCCTCCGCGCAACAGAAACGGCAAAATAGGGTGATGGCGCGACCGAACCGGCAAGAAGAGCGACGTGGCGAGATCCTGGACGCCGCCATCGCCGTCATCGAACGCCACGATCTGGCCACGCTCAAACTCGCGGATGTGGCCGCCGAGCTCGGCCTCACCACCAATGCGCTGCGGTATTACTTCAAGGACATGACCGATCTGCTGTCTGAACTCGCGCTCCGATCCGATGTCCGGTTCTACGACGAGCGCCTGCAGATCGGCTCGCAGACCGATGACCCGGCGACCCAGCTCGCGTTGACCATCGCGRCCGGCCTGCCATCCGGACCCGAAGACGCCGAGTGGCGCGCCATCTGGCGGGCCGTGCTGGCCGCCGGTTTCGAACTCGATCAGCGCCGCGATGTGCAGGCCATCTACCACCGACAGGTCGATCTCTACAGTGACCTGCTCACGGCGGGCGCGCAGGCCGGCGCGTTCCAGCTGAACTCCCCCGCCCGCGACATCGCCATGACGTTGATGTCGATGGAGGACTACTTCGGCTATCGCATCGTGGCCCGCGACCCAGCGCTGGACCGCCGCACCGCCCTACGGTTGATGCGCGAGTACGCCCGGCTGGCCACCGAGGCCAACCTTCCCGACACCCTGTGATCAGCCGGTACTGAGTGCAGCATCGGGCAGCCGATGCGGCCTGCCGTCCGGGTCGCGGGCGATCAACCCGAGCGACTGAAAAGCCTGCAGCCATCCTTCCATCGGCCACCATCCCCACTTCTGTTGGAACACCGCAGCATTGCGCAGAATGTCCTCGAGGTGTTCGACCGGCGGATCCGACACCGGGTGGTACTGATGGAAGGCATCCGCACCGCCGATCCACTTGAGGAAGACACCCCGGGCCGCCGCCCGCTGCGCAAAATCGGTGTCCTCCCCGCCGTAACCGCGGTACTCCTCCGAAAAACCGCCGATTCGGTGCCAGGTGGGTGACGTCACGGCGAAGGACAACGACCAGAACAGCCGGTAATCGGCACCGACCACGATCTGGCGGCCGGGAGGAGCCGGGCGGCCCGGATGTGGACTGGCCAGTTCGTGCAGTCGGGTCATCGGATAACCGTCCGCCCCGGGTGGCGGCAGGTAGGTCACCGGCCCGCACAGCAGTGCGCCGGCATGTTCGGGATGTTCGGCGGCCTCGTGGTAACACGACACGAGGTCGCGCCCGGGTATGCAATCCACATCGAGGAAGACGAGCAGATCCGCCCCTTCCTTCAGCGCGGTGGCCGCCCCGAGGTTGCGCGCGTGAGCGATCGGCAGCGCGTCGTCCGCGGCCGGGCAATTCACCAGGACAGTGGGCACGTCCGCCTCGCCGAGGATATTCGAGACGTCCGGATCATCAAGGGCGACAATCACATGCAGGTCGGTGTGTCGCCCATTGCCCAGGAGTCCGATGCGTTGATTGCGTAGGTGCCCGGACCTGCCGCGGACGGTCGTGATGACGGCGGTTCTCATCACACGGACCTACCCCGGCATCGCAGCGCCGTATCCTCGATCGCTTTCGCCGCGCGACCCGCCGCGCCTTCGGTCTCCCACAACTTCCACCGTTCGGTGTCCATCGATCTGGCCCGGTCCAGCAGCGCGGGCCAGGCATGGCGCTGTGGCCAGCGGGACGCCACCACGGCGAGGTGGTGGCGATGCAGCACTTCCGCGGTCGTTCGTTGTTCGTCGAACGGTCGGGTCTGCGGGATCACGATCGTGGGCCGGGACGCCGCAGCGACATCGGCGATACAGTTCTGCCCTGCGTGCGTGACCACCACATCCGCCGCGCTCAGTTGCGGCCACGGATCCGCCGTCCAGTCACCGGGCTTCGCCCCCAACGACATCCAGGTCACGGAGTCACGACCTGCGTCGGCGTCCGCCTCGCTCTCGCGCACGCACATTCCGTCGGCACCGGAGAGCACCACGACCCGCGTGCCGGCATGCTCGTCTTCGCATCGCGGGCGTCCATCGAAGCGGCTGATCCCGCCCACGAAGGCCGTCTTGTTCTCATGTGGCCGCAACCACGACGGCACCCGGAGGTCCTTCGGCCATGCCGCGATGATCTGATCGGCCATCCGGTGCACCAACCGATGCGGCGCATCGATGCGGTTGCCCGGCAGCGCCGTCACCACCACCGGAACTCCGAGCAACCGCACGAACACCGCCACCTCGACCGACACGTCGACGACGAAGACCTCGGGCTGGGCGTCGCGCACCCACTGCACGATGGCACCCATACGGTCGCCGTACCCGGTGTCCAGGTGCGGGGCCCAGTGCAGGGCGCCGTTGGCGGTCGGGTTATGGGCACGAGCGACGGCGTAGTCGTCACGCGGTAGCTCGACAAGGGAGGTGAACGGATGCGGTTCCGGTACCGGCCGGCTGGTCAACACGGTGACCGGATGGTTCAGATGTGCCCCGATGCTCATCGCTCGCGCGAGGTGCCCGAAGCCGTGATGGTGCACGTAGTAGCCGATCATCGTCCTTGCCCCCGTGCTCTGTGATCATGTGCCGATACAAGGTCAGATAGTTGTCCAACATGGCCTCTGCCGAACAGTGGTCTTTGGCGTGCCGGCGGACCGCAAACCGGTCCAGCGCAAGAACTTCCGGGATGGCTGCGGCCATCGATTCCACATCGCCGGGTGCCACCAACCGCCCGGCGCACGGATCGAGAAGTTCAGGTATTCCGCCCCGGGCAAAAGCCACCACCGGCGTCCCGCAGGACATCGCCTCGGCCACCACCAGTCCGTACGGCTCATCCCAGGCCGGGGTGACCAGCGCCGCCGACGATGCGCCGACCAACTGCGCCAATTCACCATGGGTGAGATGTCCGGCGTAGCGGATCCGGTGATCGAGCATCGGCTCGACGGACTGGGCGAAGTAGGCCGGGTCGGACACCGGCCCGGCCAGCACCAGGGGCACCCGGGCGCGGTGCGCCGCCGCGATGGCCAGATGCGGCCCCTTCTCCGGTGTGATCCGCCCGAACCACACCAACTCGTCGCCGCCCGGCCCGAGCGTCCAGTGCGTGGTGTCTATCCCGTTGGGAACGACCTCGACATCGCGCGCAATGTGCGCCCATGAATGCGCGGTGTGCCGGCTGACGGCCGCCAATCGGGTGCCCTCCCCCGACGTCGCCGTCAGCGCGGATTCGAGCCACGGCGTCGGCGGTGTGTGCACGGTGGTCAGCATCGGCACGTCCAGCATCGGGGCCATCGCCACCGGCAGGTGGTGCAGGCTGTGGTTGTGCACGACGTCGAAGCACTCGGCGCCGGTCTGTGCGAGTTCGAGCATCACACTCAGGTACGCGTGGTGGTCGGCCATGAATGCCTCAGCGGGCATGGACGTGTCGCGTTTCGCCGCGTCCGACAGAGCCAGTCGGCGCACCGTCAACGCATGCCATTCCGGGGCAGTGTCCGACCCGTTGTCGGCGAACAGCGAGACGCTGTGCCCACGTGCGGCCAGGGCCCGCGCCAGATGCCAGACGTGCGATTCCAGCCCCCCGGCAAAGGGCTGCTTGATCGGGAAGCGGTTGGAGGCGATCAGCGCGATCCGCAGCCGGCAGGTCATGACGCCGCTTCGTCATAGAGCCGGGCATGCTCGGCGGACAGGGCCACCCGTTCGCGGTACCGGTCCGCCCAGCTCGCGCGCGGCGCGGATATCCCTGCACTCCACCGTCTATGGGTTGCGCTCACCGCACGATGCAGCGAGTTCTCGTCGAAGGTGCCCTCGGTCAACTCGAACACTTCGCACTGGCGTTGCTCGCGGTAGAACCCGCAGCTGGGGGCGATGACTTCGGTGCCGAGGTCGTGGCAGGCTTCCAGCCAACCCGAGTGCGAGCCGAACCGGTACGGCAGCACCGAGACGTTGAGCGACGCGAGGTAGTCCCAGAGCTCAGCATCGGTGAAGTACGGGTGAACCGCGACCCGCACCCGTTCGTTGCGTTGGTATTCCAGCAGGGTGCGGCCCACGTCGGGAGCGAACCAGTGATTGTCCTGCTCGAAGATCTCATCGTGGACGTCGATCTGCAGGACGGCACCGGGCAGCGCTGTCACCGATTCGACAAGGGTATCCAGAATCGCCAACGGGTCCATGTTCGCCCGCAGACTCTTCACGTGGACACCGACGACGAACTGTTCGCTGCGCGAACGGGGGCGCTCGATCCACTGGCTGCCCAGCACATGCGGGTGCGGGAGTACGTGGGGCCTGCGGCCCCACCGGTCCTCGACCGCCCGCGCGGCGCCCTCGGTCAGAGTGATCAGTGTGTGGGCGGCAGCGACCAGGACATCCTGCTGGTCTTCGTGAGCCGAGGGATCGGGATGGTGGGGATTGCGTAAGTCGTGCACGGTGTAGATCAACGGCTTCTGGTGCCGCTCAAGTTGCTCCACGACGTCGACAAGATCCTGGGTGGTCACTGCATCRAACCCGAAGTGGATGTGGAACGCGTCGAAGTCATCGTGATGGTGGGCGATCCATCCCGACTCCAGCATGAGCGGCGGCCACCACCCACCGGGCACCTTTCGACCATCGGTAGGCACCGGATCATTCAGGCGCACAACAGGTTCCAGCTCTCCCGGGTGGGACAGATGCTGCACGTAAACGTGCGAAGCGGGTACAGAGGCAATGCGCAAGGCGAACTCCTCGGTGCATGGCATCGTCATGGTCGATGGCAGAGATGACCCGGTTCAGTCACGGGTCGGCGTTCCCACCCTTCTTGAGGACGCTGCGCGATCGGAATACCCCTGCGAATCGAAAAGAAACACACCACACGCTCGAGGTTTAGCGCGCAGACGGGCAGGTAATGCAATGGCCGTATGGGGCGGTGTTCCGCCGAGTGTCCAGCGATGGGATCTTCGCATGACAAACCTTGAGACGAAGCCCGCCGAACAGGCTTCGATACCCGAATTGATAGACCGCCTGACCACCCAGACCTCACGTCTGGTGCGCGACGAAATCCAGTTGGCGCAAAAAGAGTTTCAGTTGGCCGCCAAACGCACCGGAATCGGCGCCGGTCTGTTCAGCACTGCGGGCCTGCTCGCTTTCACCGGCCTGTTGGCGGTGGTGACTGCCGCCATCGCGGCACTGGCGCTGGTGTTGCCGGTCTGGGCCGCCGCGGCCATCGTCGCCGTCGTGCTGCTGGCTGCCGCCGGTATCGCCGCGGTCATCGGCAAGAAGCAGGTCGAGCAGGCTCCTGTGGCCGCCCAGGAAGTGGTCGCCAGCGTGACCGAGGACGTCAACACCGTGAAAGAAGCCCGCCATGCCCGGAACTGACGATCACCCGGAGCCGGCCCAAGGAGCGAGTGTGGAAGAGATCACCGAGGACATCGAACGCACCCGACACGAAGTGGGCGAGACGGTTTCAGCATTGACCGACAAGCTCGACGTGAAGGGGCGGGCGCAGGACAAGGTGGCGGAGACCAAGGCTCGCGTCGCCGACGTCGCCGAGACCGCCCGCCACGATGTCGTCAGTGCCGTCACCGACGACAAGGGGGCGGTCAAACGCGGCCTGCCCGCCGCCGCCACCGTGGTGGCCACTGCCGCCGTCCTACTCGGAATCATCGTGTGGCGTCGCCGCCGACAAGGAGGAAAGCGATGACCACCTACAAGTCGAGCCTGACGGCGAAGCTGATGTACCGACCGGTCGGGCTTGCCAGTTCACTCGCCGGCGGACTGGTCGCGGGCGCGATCTTCAAGCAGATCTGGAAGCGCGCCTCCGACGGCGACCATCCGGATCCACCGAATGCCCTGGACCGCAACTACTCCTTCAAGGAAGTCGTGATCGCGGCCGCATTGCAGGGGTTGATCTTCTCCGTCGTCAAGACCGTGATCGACCGACAGGGCGCCAAAGCCTTCGCCCGTTGGACCGGTGAATGGCCAGGAGAGTAGACGTTTCCGCTGGGTAGCGGCGGGTATACCTCACTGCGTGACTCTTGCTTCTCTCAGCGTAGAACCCCGACTACCTGATCCGCGCGGCCCGCTGTCGCTGGCCGTGACGGAGTTGCTCGCCGAGCGGGCGCCCGTCAACCGACTCACCCAGGTGGAGGCGTCCATCAGTGACGCCGACCCGTTGGGGCTCGATCTCCAACTCGCGCTGTACATCTGCTATGAACTGCACTACCGCGGCTTCGACACCGTCGATCCGGGCTGGGAGTGGAATGCCGGTCTGCTGCACCTGCGCGGACGCCTGGAGAACACGTTCCTGGCCGAAGTCCGCAGCCGGGTCGGCGAGATCGGCGCCGACGAGACTGCCGTGGCCGAGATGGACAAGCTGTCGATCGAACCCGCCGACGGCGAAGGTCTGTCGTACTACCTGCGCGATACCGGCACCTGGGGTCAGATGCGGGAGTACTTCGTGCACCGCTCGCTCTACCACCTCAAAGAGGGCGACCCGCACGCGTGGGCGATACCGCGGCTGATCGGGCAGGCCAAGGCCGCCTTCGTGGCGGTCGAATACGACGAGTTCGGCGCCGGGAGGGGCGCGCGCCTGCATCAGCAGTTGTTCGCTGACCTGCTGGATGCCGCCGACCTGGATTCGAGCTACCTCGGCTATATCGATCATGTCCCCGCCGAGGCGCTGGCCGCGGTGAACCTGATGTCGCTGTTCGGCTTGCACCGCAAGCTGCGCGGAGCCGCGGTCGGGCACTTCGCCTCCACCGAAATCACCTCACCTCCGGGTTCACAGCGGCTGGTGGACGCGCTGCGCCGGATGAACGCACCGCAGCCCTGCATCGGCTTCTACGCCGAACATGTCGAGGCCGACGCGGTGCACGAGCAGGTGGTCCGCACCGACGTCGTCGGCGATATGGTCGCCCGCGAACCGCACCTCGACGGCGATGTCGTGTTCGGGATCCGAGCGCATGCTTTCGTCGAGGACCTGCTCGCCGACCACATGATGCAGTGCTGGTCGGCGGGCGAAAGCTCCTTGCGCCGACCACTTGACTGATTCAGACACTTCGTTGCCTGGATACGCTTGCGCCGTTTGACCTTCCAGTGCCACCGGTAGCGCTGCGCCCCCCGACCACGGCTAGTATTCGGTCCATTGTCGGGTCGGGGTGCACAGCTATTCGGAGGTGAAGATGGCGGGCGAACACGAATCGGTCGTCGGCAGTCCCAAAGCGGCCCCCGGCTGCACCGTGGAAGAACGCACCGTCGGTGACGTTGTCGTCGTCGCCATTACCGGCACACTCGACGTGCTTTCCGCCCCGGACCTGGAAACCCGAGTCAAAGCGACTGCCACGGGTTCCCCCGCCGGCGTCATCGTCGACCTCAGTGCGGTGGACTTCCTGGGATCTTCGGGGATGGGGGTGCTGGTCACCGCGCATTCGGATTTGACGCCCGCGATCCGGTTCGCGCTCGTCGCCGACGGCCCGGCCACCAGCCGTCCGCTCAAACTGATCGGGATCGCCGACATCATCGACGTCTTCCCCACCCTTGACGAGGCCCTGACCGCGCTGTCCGCTGATTGACGCTCACCGCGAGCCGCTGCTGTAAGCGGCTGCTAGGGACGGTCGGGCCCGGCCGAGACGATCTTTTCGGCCACGTCGACCAGTTTGATGTTCATGTCCTGGGAGAGATGCCGCAGGGCGTCGAACGCTGCGACACCATCGATGTCGAACCGTTCCATCAGCATGCCCTTGGCCTGTCCGATCAGGTCACGGCTACCCAGGGCTGTCTGGAACTGCCTTTCGCGATGCAACGAGTTCCAGACCAATGTCGTGTGCGCCGCGAAGACCCGGGCCAGCTCGGCTGAGTCCTCGTCGAAGGATCCGGCAGCCTCTGCCTGGAAGTTCAGCGCGGCGATCCCAGCGGCCGGTGTATCGAGCTGCACCGACAACACCGACCGCACCGGGGTTCGCTTGGTGACTTCGCTGCAGTAGGCCGGCCAGCGCTGCTCGGCCACCAGGTCGTCGATCAACATGGTGTGGTTTTCCCACGCCGCCGACAGACACGGCCCCTCATTCAGCTCGCCCTGCAGGTCGTCGAGCATTCTGGGGAAATCGTGGGTCGCGCCCACCGAGGTCACCTGACCGTGCTCGTCGACGAGGGTGATGCCTGCATATCGGGCCCCGGGGATGGACGCCACCGTCGCTTCGTTCAGCTCCCGCAGCGCCTGTTCGACGTCGGTCTCACCCCGCTGCTGGAAAATGACGGCGCGTTGCATCGCGTCGTAGAACCGACGTCGTTCGCCAGTCGGATCACCGTCAATCAGAGTCACAATCGATCATTGTGACCAGCACGTACAGCTTCAGCAACTAAGACGACCCTAACGAAATCTCTGTCCGGAATCCGAACCACCCACCGGGACCACCGGACAGTTCGTGCGGTGGCATCCGCCGCCGCCACCGGGCCTTACCCGGCTCTTTGCACGGATGTTCGAGAGGTAGAGCAGAATGCCGTCATGACGTTCTTGGAGAAGCGAGACCTGGCCGCGAGGATGGCCGAGTTGGCTCGCACCCTCGCCGGCCCACGCAACCTCGATGAAGTGCTCTCCGGGGTCGCCTCCGCGGCATTGGAACTCATCCCCGGGGTCGACGCCGCCGGGGTCCTGCTCATCGGTAAGGAACACACCTTCGAGACGGTGCCGAAAGACGCAGGCTTGACCAATGAGCTGCACCGCCTACAGATGCAGTTCGACGAGGGCCCCTGTGTGCAAGCGGCGCTGGGCGATCTGATCGTGCGTACCGATGATTTCCGCGAAGAAACGCGCTGGCCCCAGTACGCGCCGGCATGCGTGAAGATCGGCGTCCTCAGCGGCCTGTCGTTCAAGCTCTACACCTCGGACCGCACCGCGGGCGCGCTGAACCTGTTCGGATTTCAGCCGAACATCTGGCGCGGGGAAGCCGAGACCATCGGCGCGATTCTCGCAGCCCACGCAGCGGCCGCCATCCTTGCCAGCCAGGAAGGACAGCAGCTGGAGGCGGCCCTGTCCACCCGGGACCGCATCGGCCAGGCCAAGGGAATCGTCATGGAGCGCTACAAGGTCGACGACGTGCAGGCTTTCGAGATGCTCCGCCAGATATCGCAGGACAGCAACACCAAGCTGGTCGACGTCGCTCAACGGGTGATCGACACCCGCGACTGAGCTGCGTCAGGCGGATTGCGGCGTCGCGCGACTCGGCTTGGCGCCCTTGGCCCGGATTTGTCGTCGGTGGCTGGTGTCGCACAGCGGGAAATTCTTGCTGCGCCCGCAGGCGCAGATCGCCACCATGAAGCGATCGGACTCCACACAGGTGCCGTCCGGCATCTCGATGCTGACCGGCCCTTCCACCATGACCGGTCCCCGCCGCACCACCCGCACCGAACGACGTTCGCCGTCGGTCATGGTTTGTCGGCTCGAATCACCAGGAGTTCCTCTTCGCGTCGGCCCGGTTGCAGCAGCCCGGTGTCTTCGAGCCACTGCGCACGCGAGTGCATCAC
>NZ_JBFUKN010000016.1:0-95830 GCF_056400845.1 Mycobacterium sp. P4_H6
CCTACCGACAGATCGTGACGGAACAGCAGGATCAAGATGAAGCCGGCAGCGACGAACACCAGGCCGAAGACGATCAGAGCCTGCGCGCTGAAGTGCTTGGCCGCCTTGACCACCGAGATACCCGCGATCATGGACACCACGGCGCCGGGCAGGGTGACCAGACCGGCCGCCAGCGGGCTCAACCCGAGCACCAGCTGCAGGTGCTGGGACACGAAGAAGATGAACCCGATCAGCCCGACGATCGACAGGAAGTTCGCCAGCACCGACGAGGTGAACGGCCCGGAGCGGAACAGCTCCATATCGAGCATCGGTATGGGCCTGCGGTTCTGGCGCCGCACGAACAGCACTCCCGCGCCGATGCCCACCACGACCGCGGCCGCGACGAGCACGGACAGACCGTCGTGCGCGGCCGTCTTGATCGCCCAGACCAGCGGCAGCATCGCCACGAAGGACAGCACCACGCTGAACAGGTCGAGCGGGCCCGGATTCGGGTCGCGGGACTCCGGCACCAGCTTCGGGGCCAGAATCAGCAGCGGCAGCAGGATCGGGACCGCGATCAAAAAGACCGAACCCCAATGGAAGTGCTCGAGCAGCGCACCGCCGACGATCGGCCCGAGAGTCGATCCGGCGGTGAAGCACGACGCCCAGATGGCGATGGCCAACCGGCGTGCCGACGCCTCGGTGAAGATGTTGCGGATCAGCGACAGCGTCGAGGGCATGAGCATGGCGCCGAAGAAGCCGAGCACGGCGCGCGCGAGCACCAGCATCTCGGCACTGGGTGCGAAGGCCGCCACCGCGGACACGATCGCGAACCCGGCGGCGCCGATCATCAGCAATCGGCGCCGGCCGATGCGGTCACCGAGGCTGCCCATGGCGACCAACAGCGCCGCCAGCACCAACGAATACACGTCGACGATCCACAGCTGGGTGGATGCCGCCGGCCGGAAGTCCTCGGCGATCGCGGGGAGCGCGAACGCCAGGACCGTGTTGTCGATCGCGATCAGCATCACCGGCAGGGTGAGGACCGCGAGCGCTATCCAGGAGCGTCGCGGTGTGGTTGTCGGCGGTGTGGCCGACCGGGTGGTCATTTGATGGTTCCTTCGGTGAGGCTGCTCATGATGGCGTCGACGATCTGGTGTCGCGGTGTGCGGTCCTGCTTCATGGCTTCGTAGCCCGACAGCAGCAGTGACCAGAACACCCGTCGCGACCATCCGGGCGGGTACTCCGGCTTGTCCGCGCTTGCGCGCGCGAGGATCTCGGCGATCGCCTCGTCCCCGGTGTCGAGGTGGGCGGCCAGTTCGGGATCGGCCTGGATCGATGGTTCGGTGTAGATGAACAGCGCGATCGGGCCCAGGTCGAGCTGGGATTCCACCACCCGGCGCAATGCGGCGTGCACGGGGCCGCAGGTCGGGTCGGCCGTTTCGATGGCCGCATTGCTGGCGGCGTGCACCTGGATGGCCACCGCGCGGAGCAGATCGCTGCGCTCGGGAAAATGGCGGTGCAGCGTGCTGCGCCCGACGCCGGCGACCTCGGCGATATCGGTCAGCGTGGCCGCCGGCTTGTCCGTGAGGACCGAGATGGCGGCCTCGATGATGGCGCGACGGGTGCGGCCACGCGCACCCGTTTCACCCATGTCAAGGACACTCATGGCGCCAACTGTAGCACCAATATCCCAAAATGGGACACTCATGTCCCATTTTGGGTCAGGCGAGAGGTCTGGCCTGTAACCGCGCCAACTCGCGGCGGTGCCGTTCGGCGAGCACCGCGGCCAGCACGTACTCGGGCGGCGCACCGGGCGGCGGCGCAGGAGCGATGCGCGCCACCACGTCACCGGCGATGCGGTGTGCCATCTGTTCGCGCATACCGGGTTCCAGCTGGCCGGCCCGGGACAGGAACTGCCGTGCCATATCGGCCTGCTCGCCGGCCAGGCCGGACAGCTGCAGGCTCGCCGCCCACCAGGCCAGTTCCGGCGGCATCATCGGCGGCGGGTTCAGCTTCGGGGCGCGCTCGCTGATCACCATGGTGCCGGCGAACACGTCGCCGATGCGCTTACCCCGCGGTGAAATCATGCTGCAGATCACCGCCGGCCCGCCGGTCAGCATCCAGATCTCGATGACGCTGGACAGCGCACGAAAAACCGCCTGCCGCAACCGCTCCGGGCCACCGTCATCGGAGACCACCCGCAGTCCCAGGGCCATCTTGCCCAGCGATCTGCCACGGGTGGCCGTCTCGAACACCACCGGATACCCGACCAGGACCAGCACCATGAAGATCAGCAGCACCGCGGCCGAAAGCGCCGGGTCCAGCTCGGACAACGTCAGCGCCCACAACACGGCCAGCACCCCGTAACCGGTGGCCATCACCGCGACGTCGATCAGGGCCGCCGCGGCCCGCACCGGCAGTTGGGCGATCGACACCTCGAGCTGGACGGCATCACCGGTCACCATGGGTTCTGGCTGGAAGACCATTCGATGAACGCTACTAGGATCGGAACCGTGGATGTCGACGCGTTCGTGCTCGCCCACAGCCCGACCTGGGACCGCCTCGAGCAGTTGGTCAAGCGCCGCCGCAGGCTGACCGGCGCCGAGGTCGATGAGCTCGTCGACCTGTATCAGCGGGTGTCGACCCATCTTTCGATGGCGCGCAGCGCGACCGGTGACGCCGTCCTGGTGGGCAGGCTCTCGGGTCTGGTCGCGCGGGCGCGCGCCGCCGTCACCGGTGCGCACGCCCCGCTGGGCAGTGAGTTCGTCCGGTTCTGGACGGTCTCGTTCCCGGTCGTCGCCTACGACTGCCGGCGCTGGTGGCTGGGTTCGGCGCTGAGCTTTCTGGTCGTCGCGATCGTGATCGGCTTCTGGGTGGCCGGCAGCCCGGAGGTGCGCGCGACCCTGGGCACACCGGCCGAGCTGGAGCAGCTGATCAACCACGACTTCGAGTCGTACTACAGCGAGAACCCGGCCGGGTCGTTCGGGCTGCGGGTCTGGGTCAACAACGCGTGGGTGGCCGCGCAGTGCATCGCCTTCGCCGTCCTGCTGGGCCTGCCGATCCCCTGGGTGTTGTTCCAGAACGCCGCCAATGTCGGGGTGTCCGGGGGCCTGATGTTCGGTGCAGGCAAGGGCGACCTGTTCCTCGGGCTGCTCACTCCGCACGGCCTGCTGGAGTTGACGGCGGTGTTCCTGGCCGCGGCGGCCGGTATGCGGTTGGGCTGGTCGGTGATCGCACCGGGGGACCGCCCGCGCGCGCAGGTGCTGGCCGAGCGGGGCCGCGCCGTGGTCTCGGTGGCCGGCGGACTGGTCGTGGTGCTGCTGATATCCGGGTTGATCGAGGCGCTGGTGACGCCGTCACCGCTGCCGACGTATGCCCGCATCGCGATCGGTGTGGCCGCCGAGATCGCCTTCCTGGCCTATGTGTTCCACTTCGGGCGCAAGGCCTCCCGGGCCGGGGAGACCGGTGACCTCGACGATGCACCCGACGTGGTGCCCACCGGTTAGAGCTTCCCGGCGGCCTTCATGGCCAGGTAGCGGTCCGCCAGCGCCGGTGCGAGTTGCTCGGGGAGCGCGTCGATGACGTCGACGCCGTGGTTGCGCAGCCGGGTGGCGATCGTGTGCCGCTCATTGCGGGAGCGTTCTGCCGCCGCGGCGTCGTACACCTGCGCCGCATCGGCGCGGCCGGCCGCCAGTGCGTCCACCCGCGGATCGGAGACCGCCGCCAGCAGCACCTGGTGTTTCGCGGACAACTGCGGCAGCACGCTCATCAATCCCTCGTCGAGAGCCGAGGCGTTGAGGTCGGTGAGCAGGACGACCAGCGCCCGGCGGCGCACCCGGCGCAGGACCGCGGCGACCATCGCGGTGGCATCGGACTCCACGAGTGCGGGCTGCAGCGGCGCCATCACCGTCACCAGCTGGGCCAGCAGTTCGCGGCGGGATGCGTTGAACAGCCCGGCCCGGGAGATCCGGTCGTGGGCAAGAAAATCCACGTGATCACCGGCCCGGGCGGCCAATGCCGCAAGCAGCAGTGCCGCATCCATCGACCAGTCCAGCCGCGGCCAGCCGGCGGGATCCGACGACAGTGGGTCCACCCCGATCCGGCCCGCCGATGTCCTGCCGGTATCCAGCACGATGACCACCCGCCGGTCGCGTTCGGGACGCCAGGTGCGCACCACCACATCGGCCCGCCGGGCCGTCGCGCGCCAGTCGATGGATCGCACATCGTCACCGACGACATACTCACGCAACGAATCGAATTCGGTGCCCTGTCCGCGAATCAGGATCGGCACCATCCCGTCGAGCTCGCGCAGTTTGGCCAGTCGCGAGGGCAGGTGCTTGCGCGACAGGAACGGCGGCAGGACGTGCACCTGCCAGGGCACGTCATGGGAGCGTTGCCGCCCGGCCAGCCCCAGCGGGCCGACGGCACGCACGGTGACCTGGGCGCCGTCCTGGTCACCACGCCGCGCGGGCGCCAAGGTGGTGACCATACGCGCCCGCCCGCCGGCCGGGATATCGACGGGCCGGGTGCGCGGAGACGCGCGGGCGCTGGGCGCCCAGGCATCGCGGATCTGCCCGCGCAGCCGCCGTGACCCCGGATTGTGCACCTCGAGGTGGATGTCTATCGCCTGTCCCAGCCGTGCCGAGGTATCACCCGAGCGGGCCAGGACCAGCCGCCCCGGGGCGGCGGCCAGGGCGGTGTCGACGATCAGTGCGGTGGCGATCACCGCCAGCACGATGACGAAAGTGACCGCAGGCCAAGGTGATACCGCGATCGGCAGGATGCCGATCAGCGCCAGCAGGCAGGCCCGGCCGGTCAGGATCACCAGCGCGGCACCGGGACCGAAGACAGGATGCCGTCGAGCACGCCGTCGGGGCTGGCGCCTTCCAGCTCGGCCTCCGGTCGCAGCGCGATCCGGTGGCGCAGGGTCGGCCTGGCCATCGCCTTCACATCGTCGGGGGTCACGTAGTCGCGTCCCGACAGCCAGGCCCAGGACCGCGCCGTCGCGAGTAGCGCTGTCGCACCGCGCGGTGACACCCCGAGCTGTAGGGCCGGCGAATGTCGGGTGGCCCCCGCGATGTCGACGATGTAGCCGAGGAGCTCCTGGGCCACCAGGACTTTGCGTACCGCCTCGCGGCCGGCGGCCAGTTCGGCGGGCCCGGCGACCGGGGCGAGCCCGGACAGATCGCGGGGGTCGAATCCGGCGGCATGTCTGCCCAGGATGGTGATCTCCTGATCACGCGGCGGCAGCGGCACATTCAGCTTGAGCAGGAATCGGTCCAGCTGGGCCTCGGGCAGTTGGTAGGTGCCCTCGTACTCGATGGGGTTCTGGGTGGCCGCCACGATGAACGGGTCGGGCAGCGGGCGGGCCTGCCCGTCGACGGTGACCTGTCGCTCCTCCATCGCCTCCAGCAGCGCCGCCTGGGTTTTCGGCGGGGTGCGGTTGATCTCGTCGGCCAGCAGCAGGTTGGCGAACACCGGGCCGGCGCGGAACTCGAACTCCGCGGTGCGGGCGTCGTAGACCAGGGATCCGGTGACATCGCCGGGCATCAGGTCCGGGGTGAACTGCACCCGTTTGAAATCCAGCTGCAGGGCGGCGGCGAGGCTGCGCACCAGAAGGGTCTTCGCCACGCCCGGCACACCTTCGAGCAAGACGTGCCCGCGGCACAGGAGCGCGATGACGAGCCCGCTGACCACGGCGTCCTGCCCGACCACGGCCTTGGAGATTTCGTTGCGCAGCGCGAGCAGCGCCTCCCGTGCGGCGTCCGGGTGCGAAGGTGACGTCACGACTGTGCGACCTGCCTTTCGAGATCATCGAGTTGGTGGGCGAGTTCGAGAAGTTCGGCATCGGTGCCGGGGGCCGGCCCGAACAGCACGGTGCCGGAGTCCCGGCCGATACGTTGGGCGACAGCCGCGGTCACCGCCGACGGCGCCGCGGTGCGTCCGAGGCCCAGCCGCGGCAGCAGGCGGGCACGTGTCGCGGTGCGCAGGGCGTCGGCCGCGCGGTCGCGTGCGCGGTGCGCGCGGTACAGCCGGGCCCGGCCCTCCACCGTCTCCGATGCCCGCACCACGACGGGTAGGTGCTCGGCGACCAGCGGCCCCAGCCTGCGCCCGCGCCACCAGGCCACCAGCGCCACCGCGAGGCACAACTGCAGTACCGCCCAGCCGACCTGGCTCGGCGCCAGATCCAACAGCGATGCCTCCCCGGACGATTCACCCTGCAGGCGCTGCGGCGCATACCAGATCACCCGGTCGCGGGTGCCGGCCAGATTCATCGCCAGCGCCGCGCTGCCCACACCGAGCAGGCCTGCGTTGGTCATGAAGTCCGAGCTGCCGACCACGGTGGTGGTGCGCCCGGATTCGGTGAAGCGCACCAGCGCACCGTCATAACAGCGGGCGACCGGCAGATCACCGTCGCTGCGGTAGCTGTCGCTGATGCCGAACTGCACGTCACCCGATGTCACGGCCTCGCGCAGGTCGCAACCCGGTGGGCCGCCGAACTGGACCGAACCGTCCAGCCGGATCGTCGGCGCCAGTCGTTCCCGGGTGCGTGCGGAGGGGGCGACCAGTAGCCGATCACCGGGAAGATCGGCCAGCGTGTTCAGGCCGTCCTCGTCGAGCAGGAAGAAGGTCTGGGCGATGAGGATCAGCGTGTCTGGACGGGCTGCCGCGGCAACATCATTGACGTCCTCGGCGACCACCACGTCGACGCCGTGGTCCTCCAGCAGCGTGACCAGCGCGTGCGCACCGTCGGGAGAGGTCGAGCCGGCCTCCATCGGTCCGCCCGGGCGCGGTGCGGTCAGGTAGGTGCTGAGCGTGGACACCAGCGTAATCACCACCAGCGCCAGCAGGACCCAGCGTGCCGTCCGCCAGCGTTGTCGTGTCACGCCTGGACCGCCCGGAGCACATTTTGGTCCAGCTCGGCGATCTGGCGGTACTCGGTCTCGGTGCCCTGAAGTTCCCCGTAACTGACATCGTTGAATGTGTCTGCGGCATGACGGAACTCGGATCCCAGGTCGGGTCGCGCGGCCGCGCCGTCGCGGGCCAGTTCGGTCGCGGTGCGTCCGGGAATTGGGTTCAGGATGCCCGCCTCCTCGAGCCCCCGCGCCACCGCGCGCAACCGGTGCCGGATCGCCAATGCCCAATCACCTTGTGCGGCAGACCTCTCGGCTTCGGCACGGTGCTGCGCGGCGCTGAGGTCATGGGCGCCGAACAGCGATTGCGCCGATCCGCGGTTCGTCCGCATGGTGCGCCGGGCGACGCGGATCGCCACGAAGACCGCCATTGCGAGGACCGTCAGCAGCAGCGCCAGGGTGATCCAGCCGCCGGGTAACCATGATCCGTTCGTGAAGACCTTGTAGAGGATCTCGTCGAGCCAGGCCATCAGTTGTTCGGTCAGTGAGGGCCGGGGGTAGATGGGTTTGCCGAGCTCGCGCTGGGCAGCATCGTGCGCGGCGTCGCTGTCGATGTTGATACCGGTCACGTCAGGGCCGGCGGGTCAGCCACAGGTAGTCGGTGGAATCGGCGGGTGAGGCCGGACCGATACTGGCGCCGGTCTGCAGCACGAGGTCGAAGGCCTCGGCGCGGATGCGGCGATCGGTGTACTGCAGCACCACCACCCCGGCGGTGAAGGGGGCGGTGAGGATCTGCCCGATCGCGCCGCCGATGGAGGCGAGCGCCAGCCCGGCGAGTGCGGTGCCGGCCGAGCCGCCCATGATGATCAGGGCCTGCGATCCGAGGCTGAAGGGCATGGCGACCGCCCCGGAGATCAGCCCGGCGACCAGCACGGCCAGCAGCCGGATGCCGAGAACTCGCCAGAAGTCGTTGCGCACCAAGGCGAAAGACCGCTCGATCGCGGCGATGACGGGGAGTCGCTCCAGCACGATGAGGGTGGGAGCGAAGCTGAGTTTGGTGAAGAGGAACGCCAGCGCCACAATCGAACCGAGCACCAACGGGAGGCCGACCGCGAACGCGACCCAGCCGTTCAGGGCGAAGGCGACCGCCGTGATGACTCCGGCCACCGCCGCCACCAACAGGACCACGCCCAGCGATTCCAGCGCGGTGTAGACCAGCAGGGCGACCAGCCTGCTCTTCACCCGCTGCCACGCTTCGCCGATGGTGATGGGCGAGCCGAACACCGCCCGGCCCACGATGACGGTGAGCAGTCCGCTGAGCAGGATCATCGAGATCCAGGTGGCCAGACCACCGGCGAGCGCGCCGAGGACCGACCCGACCAGGATCGAGACGTCGGGATCCGGGCCGGTCAGATTCGGGGGCTCCAGAATGCCGCTGGTCGCCAGAGGCCCGAACTGCAGCAGCAGCGCCAGCAATTGAGCGATGACGACGACGATCGTCGTGACGCCCAGGGTGGTCTTCGGGTTGGCCCGGATATAGGCGAAGGCGCCGTTGAAGATGTCGGACAGGTTCAGCGGGCGCAGCGGGATGATGCCGGGCTTGATCGGAAGCGGGTTGTACGGCGGTTGGTAGGGCGGTGGCGGGTAGTACGGGTGGTACCCGCCTGCGTCACTACTCATGGCT
Organism: Mycobacterium sp. P4_H6; assembly: GCF_056400845.1. Classification (NCBI taxonomy): domain Bacteria; kingdom Bacillati; phylum Actinomycetota; class Actinomycetes; order Mycobacteriales; family Mycobacteriaceae; genus Mycobacterium; species Mycobacterium sp. P4_H6. The sequence goes on from NZ_JBFUKN010000016.1 coordinate 8,521, forward strand.
CCATCCTGTCATTGGCGTAGCGTCGCAGCCATGTCGGAATTGAAGGACAGGTTGCGTGCCGACCTGACGGCGGCGATGAAGGCCCAGGACAAACTGCGTACGGCGACGCTGCGCATGTTGCTGGCATCGATCCAGTCCGAAGAGGTTTCGGGCAAGCAGGCGCGCGAGCTGTCCCATGAGGATGTGCTCAAGGTGTTGGCGCGGGAGGCGAAGAAGCGCGGCGAGGCCGCCGAGATCTACACCCAGAACGGGCGCGGCGAGCTGGCCGCCAATGAGCACGCCGAGGCGCGCATCATCGACGAGTACCTGCCCACTCCGTTGACCGATGCGGAGCTGGCCGACGTGGTGGACACCGCGCTGGCCCAGGTCGCCGAGGAACTCGGTGAGCGGCCCGGGGTTCGGCAGATGGGTCAGGTGATGAAGGCGGCCAATGTCATCGCCGCCGGCAAGGCCGACGGGGCACGGTTATCCGCGGCTGTGAAGGCTCGCCTGTAGCTCCGCGTGGGCACGGCGCTCGACGAGCAGCGCGACGTAGTCGCGGACCGTGCTGGTGATGAAATGGCTGTGGGCCTCGGCGACGGTGGCACTGACCGTCTCCGCAGGCACCTCGGTGAAACGTTTCATGAGTCGATCTTCGACGTTCGCGATCTGTTCACCCTCATCGATCTTGAGCACGTCACGGATCTTTGTTGACAGTCGACTCGCCGGTCAAGTCTGCCCGGCGAGTCTTTGCTCACACGCGCCAAAGAGCCTGTTGGCTGGTGTTCGCGATCAGCGAGCCGGCCTCGTCATACAACCCGCCGACGACCAGTCCGCGGGAATGGCTGTTGCCCAGCGAGTCGACCTCGTAGCGATGCCACGCATCGGGGATGAACGGGCGGTGGAACCACACCGAATGATCGAGGCTGGCGGCGTAGCCGACGTCCTCACCGACCGGGGTGCCGGGCGGGCGGGCGGCAGGGACCGGCCCCAGGTCGGACATGTAGGTCAGGGTGCAGGCCCGGATCAACGGATCGTCCTCGATCCGGTCGCGGGTGCGGATCCAGAACGGCGGGACCGCGAACGGCGAGTCGTCGTCGGGATTGCAGCGCAGTTCGAACCGGTCCACCACGTCCAGATCCGGGTTCTTCTCGATGGCGTCGTCGAACTCCACGCCCGGCGGCCGCGGCGGGAACCAGTCCGCGCCCGCCTCGTCGACCTGGAAGGACGCGATCATCTCCAGGATGACCTTGCCCTGCTGGCGGGCGGTGACCCGGCGGGTGTCGAAGGATCGGCCGTCACGGGTGCGCTCGACCTGTAGTTCGACGTCGACCCCGTGCCGGCCGCCGCGCACGAAGTAGGCGTGCAGGGACTGCGGATGCTTGTCGGGATCGACGGTCGCGCCCGCGGCGCCCAACGACTGGGCGGCGATCAGGCCGCCGAACAACCGCTCGCCCGGCCCACTCCACTGCGGCGCGATGAACACATCGCCATCACGGTCGAAGTCGAGCAGGCCGGCGATCCAGCTCTCGGTGGTCATCCCCGGACCGTATCAACCGCTTGGTTGGGCGAGCGAAGCGACGGGGGATTGCAGCAGAGCCCGGTCTCGGGTCGCTACAGCTGAGCCCAGATGCTCTTCGTCTTCAGGTACGCCTCGATACCTTCGTAGCCGAACTCCTTGCCGAGGCCCGACTGCTTGTACCCGCCGAACGGCACATTGTGGTCGAAGGTCAGCTGGCAGTTCAGTCCGACCATGCCGGCCTGCAGGCGCTTGCCGAGGCTGTGTGCGCGGGCCAGGTTGGTGGTCCAGACGGTGGCCGCCAGGCCATAGCTGGTGTCGTTGGCCATGGCCACCGCCTCGTCGTCACTGTCGAAGGGCAGGATCGTCACCACTGGACCGAAGATCTCCTCCCTGTACAGCCGGCTGGTGGCCGGGTCGACGTCGGTGACGACGGTCGGCTTGACGAAGTAGCCCTTGCGATCCAAGCGGTAGCCACCGGAAACGATCTCGGCGCCCTCTTTCTTGCCCTGCTCGATGTAGCCCAGCACCCGGTCGAGCTGCTTCTGGCTGACCAGGGGGCTGATCATCGCGCCCTCGTCCTTGGGTCCGCCCAGCACCAGGTTGTCGCCGATCATCGAGATGCCGGCCACCACGCGCTCATAGACGCTGCGCTGCACGAAGATTCGCGAGCCGCAGACACAGCCCTGACCGGAGTGCACGAAGATACCCATCGAGGCCATCATGATCGCCATGTCCAGATCGGCGTCCTCGTAGATCAGCACCGGGGACTTGCCGCCGAGTTCGAGCGTCACCTTCTTGAGGTTGTCGGCCGAGTCGCGCATGATCTGCTTGCCGACCTCGGTCGAGCCGGTGAAGGCGACCTTCTCCACATCGGGGTGGGCGGTGATCGCGGCACCGGCGGTGGCGCCGTAGCCGATCACGAAGTTCGCCACACCGTCGGGCACGCCGGCCTCCCGGATCAGCCGCTCCAGCAACACCGCCGACAGGGGTGTCTCCTCGGCCGGCTTGACCACGATCGAGCAGCCGGCAGCCAGCGCCGGGGCGATCTTGGCGCATGCGTTGAACAGTGGTCCGTTCCACGGATAGATCAGTCCGACAACGCCGTAGGGCTCTTTGGTGGTGTAGGCGTGCAGGTTGGAGAAGTTGCTGTTGACGCCACCCTCCATCTGCACCTGGTAGCTGTTGCCGTTGATCTTGGTGCACCAGCCGGCGTAGTAACGGAAGAACTCGGCGCAGGTGGACACGATCATCCCGGCCTGGAACGGGGGCATGCCGGCGTCCAACGACTCCAGTTGGGCGAATTCCTCGGCGTGCTCATCGATCAGGTCGCCCAGTTTCCACAACACCTTGGCGCGCTGCCGGGCCGGGATGTCGGTCCAGACGCCGGACAGATAGGCCGCCTTGGCGCTGGCGACCGCCTCGTTCACGGCCTCCACCCCGCAGTCGCGGAACTCGGTGATCTGTTCTTCGGTGGCGGGGTCGATGACGGGGATGAGCTCGCCGCTGCCCGGTCGGTTCCGCAGGTCGTCGATGACGCTCTGCAGTGCACTGTCGGGAATCGTGGATGTCATCTGTGGCCCTTCGTCGCCTGTTCGTAAATGCTGAGCACCTGCTTAGCATTGCGGCGACGGCCGGGTCAATAGCGCGGCATCAGGCGGCGAGGGTTACTTGTCGTCGCCGTGTCCGCGTTCCGGGATGGGGGGCTGCGGGACGACGGGGTAGTCACCGGTGTAGCCGATGCGCTCCTGTGCCATCGTCATGACCTTGCCGCGGACCACGTACCAGCCGCCCACCAGCATCGGGCCGATGACCAGGATGGCGATGAGGTTCCAGTAGTTCTCGTAGCACATGAGCACCGTCACCGCGGCGAGGAAGACCAGGGTCGCGTAGCTGGTGTACGGCGTGCCCGGCAGCCGGAACTTCGGTCGTTGCAGGATGCCCTTCTGCTCCCAGCGCCACAGTTGGAGCTGACAGGCCACGATCATGGCCCAGGTGGCGATGATGCCCAGCGCCGAAAGATCGAGCGCGATGTTGAACGCCTCCTCCGGGACGAAGAGGTTCAGGATCACGCCGAGCAGGGTCAGTGCGCCGGTCAGCGCGATGCCACCGAACGGCACCCCGTTGCGGTTCATCTTGCCGGTGAACGCGGGGGCGCTGCCGTTCATCGCCATCGAGCGCAGAATGCGGCCGGTCGAGTACAGGCCGGCGTTGAGGCTGGACATGGCGGCGGTCAGCACCACCAGGTTCATGATGCCGCCGGCGGCGGGGACGCCGATCTTGGAGAAGAACGTGACGAACGGGCTCTCACCGGCCTGGTAGGTGGTGTACGGGAGCAGCAGTGCCAGCAGGATCAGCGATCCGACGTAGAACACCGCGATGCGCACGATCACCGAGTTGATGGCGCGCGGCATCACTTTCGCGGGTTCGGCTGTCTCGCCGGCCGCGATACCGACGAGTTCGACTGCCGCATAGGCGAAGATGACGCCGGAGGTGACGATCACCAGGGAGAACATCCCGGTGGGCAGTAGCCCGCCGTTGTCACTGATCACACTGAAACCGGTTGATGCACCCTCGATCTCGAAGCGTCCAGCGAGGAACACGATGCCGACGACCAGGAACGTCACGAGCGCGGCGACCTTGATGATGGACGCCCAGAACTCCATCTCGCCGAACAGCTTCACCGAGATGATGTTCATCGTCATCACGATCGCGAGCGCGACCAGGGCGATGAGCCACTGCGGGATGGCCTCGAACATTCCCCAGAAGTGCACGTAGAGCGCCACCGCGGTGACATCCACAATGGCCGTTGCCGCCCAGTTGAAGAAGTACAGCCAGCCGGTGACGTAAGCCGTTTTCTCACCGAAGAATTCGCGCGCATAGGAGACGAAGGAGCCGGACGACGGCCGGTGCAGCACGAGTTCGCCGAGTGCGCGCATGATGAAGAACACAAAAACGCCGCAGAACGCGTACACCAGGAACAGGCCGGGGCCGGCGTCGTGAAGTCGGCTTCCGGCGCCCATGAACAGGCCGGTGCCGATCGCCCCGCCGATGGCGATCATCTGGATCTGCCGGGGTTTGAGGGACTTGTGGTAGCCCTCGTCCTCGTGTGTCAGTGCCGAGTTGTCATACGTTGAAGCGTCGGTCGACATGTCGCCCCCGATGAATGTGCGCAGTGGTGAGGCACGCTCACCGTTGGGCGCACACTGTGGTTCCTGGCTGAGCGTAGGCCTGGTTGGCGAGGGGCGATACTTGAGCGTGTAAACATTGCGTCAACTGACACGCTGTTCATCAAGATCAATCAACACCATTGCCGGGCAGTGGGATTCGGCAGGGTCAAGTGTCAGGCGCTGTCAGTTCCGGTCCCATGGCCATCGGTGGCCGGCAGGGCGGGACACTGGCGCCGGAACATCGCGCAGCATATGCGAGACGATCTCGACGAGCTCGGTGCACGAGTCGTAGCGTGCTGCAGCATCTTTCGCCAGAGCTTTGGTGAAGATGGAGTCGAGTCCGCTGGGCAGCCAGCGGACTCGCCGGCTGAGTGAGGGGACGGGATCGTGCAGGTGTGCGTAGGTGATCGCGAATGGTGTGCCGCGCGGATATGGCGGTACCGATGTGATCCACTCGACCATGGTGCAGGCCAACGCGTAGAGATCTGTTGCCGGCGTCAATTGTTGGCCCTGAAGCAGTTCCGGTGCCGCGTAGGCGATCGAGCCGCTGATGCGCCCGTTGCGCGCCAGCGGCAATACGTCATCGATCAGCTGCGCGATCCCGAAGTCGTTCAGAAAGGCATCGGTGTGATCGGCGCTGAGCAAGATGTTGGCGGGCTTGACATCTCGATGCAGCACATCCATCGAGTGGGCGTAGTCGAGGGCGTCGGCGATCTGGCGTGAGGCCCGCAGGATGGACGCGATATCGGGTTCGTGTCCGGGCTTGGGCACCAGCACCGAGGATTCTGGGCCGTCGATGTACTGCATTGTCATCCACAGGGTGGGGTGGGCCAGCGGCCGGGCCGGTATCTCACCCTGCTGATACATGGCCACGATATGTGGGTGATCGAGCATCGCGGCGATGGTGAACTCGCGGGCGAACCGCTCGCGCGTCCGTGGGTGGCGTGTCGGATCCGTGTGCAGAACCTTGCACGCCACCGCATCGGTGCGCCCGGTGTGATGCACGAGGTAGACATCGGCGCTGGCGCCACGGCCCAACAGGGCGTCGACGGTGTAGTCGGCGATGACGTCACCGGGTTCCAGCACAGGGAAAGGGTAGTCAGCGAATGCCGCCGGCGCAGCGCGATCACGGCCGCCGGGACGCTGATGGCAATCGCGACGACGCCGCGTGTTGCTAGCGCGGTTTCGTGAGTACCTGGACCACTGCCTGCAGCGGGTCGGACGATGTCGCGATCTCGCCGACGTAAGGGTGTGACAACTGAAGGACCAGATAGAGATTCATCGCGATGATGGCGCCGACGATGGCCACGATGGGATAGTGCTGGCCGGGCTTCTCGACGCCGTAGATGATCACCGTGCCGAGCACCATCGCGCTGGTCAGAAAGATGACCGCCCACAGCGGCCACGGGGGTCCGACATCTGACCTGGCGGTCGAGATTCTGGCGGTGCGGGCCTGACTCATCTTGTCGAGGTTGGAAAACGACGTTGAGAGAAAGGTCTTCTGGACGTCGGTCTTCGCCTGGACTTGTTGGTAGACGTTGTACACCTCGGCGAGGGCTCTGTCGGCCTCTTCGGAGATTGCGGCATGGGCGTTGGTCCATTCGGCGACAGCGGCCTGCTCGTAGGCCAGCAGTGCTTTCCGGATCCGGTCCTGGTCTGCCTGCTCGAACACGGTGAGGTCTCTGGCCATCTGGACCGCCGCGGCACCTTCAGCGCGCGCCGCGGTGTCGGCGCTGCTGATCTGGCTCCACATGGCGGAGACGACGAACCCGATGAAGAAGGCGTAGACGAATCCGATGAAGCCGTAGGTGAATTTGGTGACGTCGTTGTGTTCGCCTAGTGCGAGTTGGGGGTATCGACGGCGTATCAGCTTTTGGCTGAGGACCGCCCCGCCGGAGATGATCACGATCAGGCCGATCAACAGAGCGAGGGACGGAATATGACTTACCAGCCATTGACTCATCGGTGAAGTTCCTCGGCTCGGCCAGCACGGTGTTACTGGTTCGGTTGGCGCAACGCGCAACCATCGCTGCCAATCTAGGGCGTCCGAACCTCAGGTGGCGACGTTTGTGAGTTTGTCGTGCGGCCTGCGCACGGTCAGCCCTGGCGTGTGGTCACGTTGAGTTCGGCCAGCAGGCGCCGCACGCGTTCTTCGATGTCATCGCGGATGGGACGCACCGCGTCGACGTCCTGGCCGGCCGGGTCGGGCAGTTCCCAGTTCAGATAACGCTTTCCGGGAAAGATCGGGCAGGCGTCCCCGCAGCCCATGGTGATCACCACATCGGCGGCCCGCACGATCTCGTCGGTCCACGGCTTGGGGAACTCGCCGGTGATATCGATGCCCACCTCGGCCATGGCAGCAATGGCGGAGGGGTTGATGTGGTCGCCGGGTTCGGATCCACCCGACCAGGCCACCGCTTGATCGCCGGCAAGGTGAGTGAAGTAACCCAGCGCCATCTGGGAGCGGCCGGCGTTGTGGGTACACAGGAACAGCACGGTGGGCTTGCCGTCGTCGACCCAGGCTGCGTGGCTGTCGGGCATGGTGTTAGGAATCCTTCGTCGTCGATGTGGCGGCTGAGGCCGTGGGGTCGGCGAACCGCTTACGCAGAGCAAGTGATACATAGACAAGTGCGACAAGCACCGGGACTTCGATGAGAGGGCCGACCACGCCCGCCAGGGCCTGACCCGAGGTGGCACCGTAGGTGGCGATCGCCACCGCGATGGCGAGTTCGAAGTTGTTGCCGGCGGCGGTGAATGCCAGAGTGGTGGTGCGTTGGTAGCCGAGGCCTATTGCGGCGCCGAGCAGGTAGCCGCCACCCCACATGATCGCGAAGTACGCCAGCAGGGGAAGCGCGATGCGCACCACGTCGAGAGGCCGGCCGGTGATCTGTTCGCCTTGCAGCGCAAAGAGAATCACGATGGTGAACAGCAGCCCGTAGAGGGCCCACGGTCCGATCCGGGGCAGGAATGTCGACTCGTACCAGTCGCGGCCCTTGGTCTTCTCGCCGATCCGGCGGGACAGGTAACCGGCGAGCAGCGGTACGCCCAGGAAGATGAGCACCGATTTGGCGATCTGCCACGGTGAGGTGTCGATGGTGGTCTGTTCCAGGCCGAGCCAGCCGGGCAGCACCGACAGGTAGAACCAGCCCAGGACGGCGAACATGACGACCTGGAAGATCGAGTTCAGCGCCACCAGGACGGCGGCGGCCTCGCGGTCGCCGCAGGCGAGGTCGTTCCAGATGATGACCATCGCGATGCACCGGGCGAGTCCGACGATGATCAGGCCGGTCCGATATTCCGGCAGGTCCGCCAACATCAGCCAGGCCAGGGCGAACATCAACGCCGGCCCGAACACCCAGTTCAAGAACAGCGAGCTCAGCAACAGTCGCCGGTCGCCGGTCACCGTGTCGAGCCGGTCGTATCGAACTTTCGCGAGCACCGGGTACATCATGATCAGCAGACCGACAGCGATCGGGAGCGAAATGCCGTCGAGCTGAACGCTTTCCAGGGCAGTGTTCAGCCCGGGGATCGACCGGCCCAGGAACAGACCGGCGACCATCGCGATGCCGATCCACACCGGCAGGAACCGGTCGAGGACGGACAGCTTCGCGACCACGGGCGACGCCGACGTCTGCGCCGAAGTCACGCAGGCACCAACGTGTCGGGGTCCAACAACACGGACAGCTCGCGTAATGCTGCGGGGATCACGGCGTAGTACACCCACGAGGCCCGGCGCTCGGAGGTCAACAGGCCGGCGTCGCGCAGCACCTTCAGATGGTGAGACACCGTCGGCTGCGACACATCGATGCCGCCCGAGATGTCACACACACAGGCCTCACCGCCGGCATGACTGGCAATGGCGCTGAACAAGCGCAGCCGCACCGGGTCGGCGAGCGCCTTCAACTTCTTGGCCATCTCGGTGGCGGCCTGCTCGGTCAGCGGCTCATTCAGCAGGGGTGGAGTGACGCAACACGCGTCTCCCGCCTCGGACGAGTTCGACATGCATCGATATTGACACCCATCGAATCGGGTAGCAAGCGAACAGCTGGTGTACGACCCGTCGGGTGGGTCAGCAGCAGGAGGTCTCCGTCGCAGTCGGTGCAGTGGTGTGCTGACTGCCGCAACAGACGTCGGTGCTGTCTTCAAGATGCTGCGGGCTGGAACCGTAGCTGTCGGAGTCGGCGAGCACCGTGTAGATCTCCCACTTTTCGCCGGCCGGCCCGGTCACCCACACCTTGTCCTGAGTGGCGAAGCAGCACGTGGTGCCGATCTCCTCGTCGGTGAACAGGCCCGCGTCGCTCAGGCGGGCGATCTCGGCGTGGACGGTCTCGCTGGACGCGACCTCCACGCCGAGGTGGTTGATTGTGCCGCCCTTGCCGGGGTTCTCCAGCAGCACCAGCTTCAACGGCGGATCCGCCACGGCGAAGTTGGCGTAGCCGGGTTTCACCTTGGCCGGATCGGTGCCGAACAGCTTGCGGTAGAACGCGATCGCTGTGTCGAGGTCATCGACATTGAGCGCCAGTTGTACACGGGACATGAACTCATCCTCCTGGGGTTGTTTGACATATATCGAAGTGGCGTGTCACGGCCCAGCTTGCCACCTTTTAGATATATGTCAATCTATCTGGCAGACTGGGGTCATGCCCAAAGCGCTGCCTGTCATCGATACGTCCGCACCGGTGTGCTGCGCCCCGGTCGCGGCCGGGCCGATGACCGATGACGACGCGCTCAACGTCGCGTTGCGGCTCAAGGCGCTCGCCGAACCAGCGCGGGTGAAACTGATGTCGTACCTGTTCTCGTCGTCGGCGGGGGAGCAGAACAGTGGCGACCTCGCCGCGGCGCTGGGGCTGACCGAATCCACGGTGAGTCATCACCTGGCCCAACTGCGCAAGGCCGGCCTCGTCCTCTCGGAGCGCCGCGGTATGAACATGTTTCACCGCGCGCACCCGGAGGCCCTGCAGGCGCTGTGCACCGTGCTCGACCCGAACTGCTGTCGCTGATCGCCGTGTGCTGCTACGGCGCGGCACTCTGGGCGGAACCGGCGGCACCGCACTACCTCTCGGCCGCCCGCTCATCCGCTGACACCCCGACAGCAAGAAGGCCCTGACCCGGTGGAACCGGATGAGGGCCTCTCATGTGTCGGGGTGACAGGATTTGAACCTGCGACCTCTTCGTCCCGAACGAAGCACGCTACCAAGCTGCGCCACACCCCGCGTGAAGCCACGACAGCGTATCGCACCGGGCGGGCGGAAAGCCAAACGGCCACCGCCTCCCGGGAAGGATGTCGGACCCCAATGGTGTTGTAGATGGCAAGGACGCCGTCGGGGGCGGTCCATGACATGAAGTGAGGCAGATATGACCGGGTTGGGAGCGGCGATCTACATCGGGTTCTTCGTACTGGCGGCGCTGTGGCTGTACCTCAGCGGGCGGCGCGAGGATCAGGCCCAGCGTCCCGAGGATTCGAACTGGGCCAGCACCGAGGCCGGTTCGGACGGGTTCAGCCCCTGGCTGGCCAGCCACTCACTGTCGAAGTAGGTGTCGGCGTAGCGGTCGCCGCTGTCGGCCAACAACGTCACCACTGAGCCGCTCTGCTGCTGGGACATCATCTCGGCCAGCAGCCGGAACGCGCCCCAGATGTTGGTGCCTGTCGACGGCCCCACCCGGCGGCCCAGGACCCGGCTGACGTGCTGGGACGCCGCGACCGAGGCCGCGTCGGGCACCGTCATCATCCGGTCCACCACGCCGGGCAGGAACGAGGGTTCGACCCGCGGCCGCCCGATGCCCTCGATGCGGGAGGAAGCCCCGGTCTCGACTGCCGGGTCGCGCTGGGCGTAGGACGGGAAGAAGGCCGAGTTCTCGGGATCGACGACGCACAACCGGGTGCGGTGCCGGCGGTAGCGCAGATAGCGGCCGATGGTGGCGCTGGTGCCTCCGGTCCCGGCGCCCACCACGATCCAGTCCGGTATCGGGTGCGTCTCCTGGCCCATCTGCTCGAAGATCGACTCGGCGATGTTGTTGTTCCCGCGCCAGTCGGTGGCGCGCTCGGCATTGGTGAACTGGTCCAGGTAATGCCCGCCGGTCTGCTCCGCCAGCCGCTCGGCCTCCGCGTACACCTGGGATGACGCCGCGACGAAATGGCAACGCCCGCCCTGTGATTCGATGAGTGCGATCTTCGACGGGCTGGTCGAGGACGGCACCACCGCGATGAACGGCAGGCCCAGGAGCGCCGCGAAGTACGCCTCGGACACCGCCGTGGAGCCTGAGGAGGCCTCGATGACGGTGGTGCCCTCGCCGATCCAGCCGTTGCACAGCGCGTACAGGAACAGCGAACGCGCCAACCGGTGCTTGAGGCTGCCGGTGATATGCGTCGTCTCATCCTTGAGATAGAGCTGGACGTCGAACTCGTCCGCCCATGCCGCCGGCAACGGATAGCGCAGCAGGTGGGTATCAGCGCTGCGTCGTGCGTCGGCCTCGATCAATCGGACGGCGTTGTCCACCCAGTCCCGCGGCCGACTACAGGCGATATCGCCTCCGGCGCTCACCGTGCCGATACGGTCGGATGTGCCTGCCCGGCACGGGTACCCACCACCGAACCCTTGGTGGGTGTGGCCACCAGAGTCAGCAGGGTGGCCTCGGGCCGGCAGCAGAACCGCACCGGCGCGTACGGGGAGGTGCCGATCCCCGCCGACACGTGCAGCTTCATGGTGGCGCCCCACTGCGACGGGCCCTTGGCACGTGTGCGGTCCAGTTCGCAGTTGGTCGCGATGGCGCCGTAGAACGGCAGGCAGAGCTGACCGCCGTGCGTGTGCCCGGCCATCACCAGCTGGTAGCCGTCCGCGGCGAACCGGTCCAGCACCCACGGCTCGGGGGAGTGCGTGACGCCCAGGGACAGGTTCGCCGTCGGGCTGGGCGCTCCGGCGATGGTCTCGTAGCGGTCCCGCTTGAGGTGCGGATCGTCCACCCCGGCGGCGGCGATCCGCAGCCCGGCCACATCGAACTCGCGGCGGGTGTGCGTCATGTCCAGCCAGCCCCGCTCGGTGAACGCGGCCCGTAGGTCCTGCCAGGGCAGCGGATCACCGTGGATGCGGCGCTTCTTGTTGAACAGGTAGTTGGCCGGGTTCTTGGGCCTGGGCGCGAAGTAGTCGTTGCTGCCGAACACGAACACGCCGGGCACCGACAGCAGGTCACCGAGCGCCTGCACGACGGCGGGCACCGCCTTCTGGTGCGAGAGATTGTCCCCGGTGTTCACCACGAAGTCGGGCGCCAACGTCGCCAGCTCGCGCAGCCAGGCCTGCTTGCGCCGCTGACGCGGCAGCATGTGCAGGTCGGACAGGTGCAGCACCCGCAGTGGGGTCGATCCCGGTGTCAGCACCGGCATCGTCAGTTCCCGAAGCGCGAACGCATTGCGCTCGATCAACGACGCATAGCCGATCCCTGCGGCCAGGGTGCCGGCGGCGATCGCGGCAGTGTTCTTCAGGTGCGACATGTGAGCAGCTTACTGCTCCGTCACGGCACCGGAGGGGGTGGCGGCGGAGGAGGCGGCCCGAGCACCGGCACCGTGATGGGCGGTAGCCCGGGGATCTGGATGACCGTCTCCCCGACCGGTGCGGGCAGGCCCGGGATGCCCACCGGCGGTGGCGGCGGAGGCGGCGCGATGCCGTTGCTGGTCTGGATCGTGATGATCGAGCCGGGGATGGTCTGCCCGGACGGCGAGGTGCCCACCACGTATCCGGCCGGCGACGTGCTGTTCACCGGCTGCGGTTCGTCGGCGACCTGGAAACCGGCTTCCCGCAGACGCTGGCGGGCCAGGTCCAGGTTCATGCCGCCCACGCTGGGCACCCGGGAACCCGGCCCGCCCTCGACGTAGCGCGGATCCGTCGGCGGGAGCACCACGGTGTCCGGGGTGATCGGCTTCATCGCGGCGAACCACGTCCTGGCCGGTTCGTTACCGCCGAACAGGTTGCCGGAGCCGCACTGACGCAACGGGAACGAGCACAGCTCACTCGGGGTGGTGGAATCGTCGTAGATGTAGTTGGCGGCGGCGAACTCGCTGGTGAAACCCAGGAAGGCCGACGAGCGGTTCGACTCGGTGGTGCCCGTCTTACCGGACATCGGCAGGTTCCAGCCCACCGAACCGGCGGCCCCGGCGGCGGTGCCCGCACCGGTGTCGTCCTTGCTCAGCGCGTTGGCCAGGGTGTTGGCCAGGCCCTCGGGCACGACCTGCTCGCAGGTCTCGGTGGTCACCGCGACCTCGGTGCCGTTGCGGTCGAAGACCTTGTCGATCGGGTTCGGCGGGCACCACGTCCCACCCGAGGCGATGGTGGCGGCGACATTGGACAGCTCGAGGCCGTTGACCTCGATGGGGCCCAGGGTGAAAGAGCCGATGTTCTGCCGTTTCACGAAATCGGCGAGGCTCTCATTGCTGTCAGGGTCATAATCGCGGGCCGTGCCGGGCAGCGCGTAGGACCGCAGGCCCAGCCGCACCGACATGTCGACGGCTTTCTGCACGCCCACCTGCGAGATCAGCTTCGCGAACGCGGTGTTCGGCGAGGTGGCCAGTGCATCGGTCACGTTCATCGAGCCCTGGTAATTACCGGCGTTGCGCACACACCAGGTGGCCGGGGGGCAACCCGGCGAACTGCTGCTGCCCAACCCCTTGGCCTGGAATGCCGGCGGCACCGGAAGCTGGGTGTCGATGCCCATCCCCATCTCCATGCCGGCGGCCACGGTGAAGATCTTGAAGACCGAGCCCGCGCCGTTGCCCGCCAGCGAGAAGGGCTGTGGCTGCATGGTCTCGCCGGCGTCGGTGTTCAGGCCGTAAGTGCGGTTGCTGGCCATCGCGACGACCGGATGGGCTTCCTTGCCCGGCCGCACGACGCTCATCACGCTGGCAACGCCGTCGATGTCCGGCGGGGCGAACTGGTTGACGGCGGATTTGATGTTGGCCTGCACGTCGGGATCCAGCGTCGTCTTGATCAGATAGCCGCCCTTGGCGATCTGCTCCTTGCTGATTCCGGCGCGGGCCAGGTAATCCAGCGCGTAGTCGCAGAAGAAGGCGCGGTCCCCGGCCGCGATGCAGCCGCGCGGCAACTCGTTGGGCGTCGGGAGAACGCCGAGTGGCTCCTGCTTGGCGGCCCGTAGAGCCTCGGCTTCCTGCGGGACGTTCTCGATCATGGTGTCCAGCACCAGGTTCCGGCGGGCCAGTGCCCCCTCGGGGTTGGTGTAGGGGTTCAGCACGCTGGTCGACTGGACCATGCCGGCCAGCAGCGCGGCCTGCTGCCAATTCAGCTCGGAGGCATTGACACCGAAATACGTCTGGGCGGCGTCCTGGACCCCGAAGGCGCCGTTACCGAACGACACCAGGTTCAGATACCGGGTCAGGATCTCCGGCTTGGTCAGCGTCTTGTCCAGCGTCAGCGCCATCCGGATCTCGCGCAGCTTGCGGGCCGGGGTGGTCTCGATGGCCGCACGCTTCTCGGCGTCGGTCTGCGCAACCACCAGCAGCTGGTAGTTCTTCACGTACTGCTGCTCGATGGTGGAGCCGCCGCGGGTGTCCAGGTTGCCGGACAGATAGCCGGACAGGCCGGTCAGCGTGCCCTGCCAGTCCACGCCGTTGTGCTCGGCGAACCGCTTGTCCTCGATGGAGACGATGGCCAACTTCATGGCGTTGGCGATCTGGTCGGTGGGCACCTCGAAACGGCGCTGGGTGTACAGCCAGGCGATCGGGTTGCCGCGGGCGTCGGTCATCGTCGAAACAGCAGGAATGTCACCCTCGACCAACTGGGCCGATCCGTTGGCCACCACATCGGAGGCCCGGTTGGACATCAGGCCGATTCCACCGACGACGGGGAACATCAATCCGGCCGCGATGACCGCGGCCAGCAGGCAGCACCACATCAGTTTGATGACCGTCACCGCTACCGGTGGACGTGTCGGGGGCTGCTCTGGCATGAGTTACAGAGTAGCCAGGGGGTCCAATCGGGGCCCGCGAGCCGGGCAAATATCGATTTTGGGGGCCTGACGGCACGGTCGTCCCAAAAAAGCGTGATCTGACTGTTGCGTAAAAGGCCACTGACCACCTAGCTTGGACACACAATGCGATTCAGGTAACACTCTTGACGCAATGTGGCGCAGATTACATCTACGTGTTATGTAGTCCGGACGAAGGGATCGCTGGTGTCAGTTACATCATCTGTCACGCACAAGATTGGCGTTAGCCCCCAACTCCACGCAGCCGCCCCCGGAGCTGAGGCCGAGGCCAGGATCGCGTGGGTTTCGCAGGCGCGCTGCCGGCAGGCAGACCCGGATGAGCTTTTCGTGCGTGGAGCAGCCCAACGTAAGGCCGCAGTCATCTGCCGGCACTGCCCCGTCATCGCCGAATGCGGCGCCGACGCCCTGGACAACAAGGTCGAGTTCGGTGTCTGGGGCGGTATGACCGAACGTCAGCGCCGCGCCCTGCTCAAGCAGCATCCCGAGGTGGTTTCCTGGGCGGACTTCTTCGCCGCCCAGCGCAAGCACCGCAGCGCGGTCTAGACGCCCGCGAGCTGATCGCCGATGGCGCGCAGCGCTTCCAGATCCGATACGTCGAACGGAAGTGACGGCACCCCGACGATCGCCACGTGCGGGTTGGCGCCGGTGAACCGGGACAGCAGCCGTACCTCGCGCTTGGCGGTGGCTGCCCGCGCCGCGTGCACACGTAACACCGCCGCGGTCAACCCGCCCTCGCCCTGGCTGGCGTCCAGCTGATCGGCGGCCTCGGCCGCCTTCTCTCCAGCCAGCCCGGTCAGTGTCGGGTGGGTGCGGTTGAGGATCAGACCGGCCAGCGGCATCTTCTCCTGCGACAACCGGTCGACGAAGAACGACGCCTCGCGCAACGCATCCGGTTCGGCCGCCGACACCACGACGAACTGGGTGCCCCGGCGCTTGAGCAGCTCGTAGGTCTTGTCCGCCTTCTGCCGGAAACCGTCGAAGGTGGCATCCAGCGCCTGCACGAAACCTGCTGCGTCAGAAAGCATCTGGGATCCGAGCACCGTGGACAGCGCCTTCATCGCCAAACCGACAGCCCCGGTGACGAGCTTGCCGATGCCGCGGCCCGGGGCCAGCAGCAGTCGCCACAGCCTGCTGTCCATGAAGCTGCCGAGCCGCTTCGGTGCGTCCAGGAAGTCCAGCGCATTGCGCGACGGCGGAGTGTCGACCACGATCAGGTCCCACTTGTCCTCGGCCAGCAGCTGGCCGAGCTTCTCCATCGCCATGTACTCCTGCGTGCCCGCCAGTGACGTCGCCACCGTCTGGTAGAACTGGTTCTCCAGAATCGCCTCTGCGCGTTCGGAATCCGACGAATACTGCAACACCATCTCATCGAAGGTGCGGCGCATGTCGAGCATCATGGCGTGCAGTTCACCGGTCACCTCGGGTGCCAGCGGCACCCGCTGCGGGTTGTTGCCCAGGCTCTCGATACCCAGTGCCTGCGCCAACCGCTTGGCCGGGTCGATGGTCAGAACCACGACGGTGCGACCACTTTCGGCCGCCCGCAATGCCATCGCCGCCGCGGTGGTCGTCTTGCCGACGCCGCCGGCGCCGCAGCACACGACGACCCGGTTGGATGTGTCGGCGAGGATGGCGCCCAGGTCCAGGACGGGAGGCGTGCTACTCATGATTGACTCCTCTTCGCGCAAGCGCTCATCAGCGGACTCCCTGGGCGGCAAGTGCTTCGGCGAGTTCGTACAGGCTGCCGAGGTCGACGCCGTCGGCGATGGCGGGAAGTTCGAGGCGGGCCACGTCGAGATCCTCGAGTAGTTCCGCGCTCTCGGCGCGCGCGGCGATCCGGGTGGCGTGCTGGATGGATTCGGTGAGCAGGCCGGCGAAATCATTGTCCGACAACGTGATACCCGCCGACGCGAGACCGGAACGGACTGCGTCGGCGTCGATGTCGCCCTCGGCGGCCTTGGTGAGGTCCGCGGCGGGCAGATGTGAGGGGATGTTGCGGTTGACGATGACGCTGCCGATGGGCAGATCCAGCTCGCGCAGTTCGCTGATCGCCTCGATGGTCTCCTGCACGGGCAGCGCCTCCAGCAGGGTCACCAGGTGGATGGCGGTCAGATCCGAATGCAGGATCTTGACCACGCCGTCGGCCTGGGAATGCACCGGGCCGCCCTTGGCCAATTCGGACACCGCCTTGGTGACATCGAGGAAGCGCGAGATCCGGCCGGTCGGGGGAGCGTCGACGACGATCGCGTCGTAGGCGGTCTGGCCGCCTTTGGCCGGTTTGTCGTTGCGGACGACGATCTCTTTGATCTTGCCGGTGAGCAGCACATCCCGCAGGCCCGGCGCGATGGTGGTGGCGAATTCGACCGCACCGATACGGCGCATCGCGCGCCCGGCGATGCCCAGGTTGTAGAACATGTCCAGGTACTCCAGGAACGCCGCCTCGGTGTCGATGGCGAGCGCGTTGACCTGCCCGCCACCGTCGGCGGTGGCGATCTTCACTTCCTTGTAGGGAAGCGGTGGCACATCGAAGAGTTGCGCGATGCCCTGGCGCCCTTCGACCTCCACCAGCAGCACCTTGCGGCCCCCGGCGGCCAGCGCCAGCGCCAGGGCCGCCGCGATCGTCGACTTCCCGGTGCCACCCTTGCCGGTGACGAAGTGCAGCCGTGCCTTGGTCAGGCGGGACGGCCAGCCGACCGGTTTGCGGTCGTTGGATTCTTGTTCCACGACTGCATGCTATCCATGCGTACCGCGCGTCCGGATAAGCTCGCCCACATGAGCGAGTTAACCCGTTGGGAATACGCCACAGTTCCGTTGCTGACGCATGCAACCAAGCAGATCCTCGACACCTGGGGTGTCGACGGCTGGGAACTGGTGTCGGTGCTGCCCGGTCCGACCGGTGAGCAGCACGTCGCCTATCTGAAGCGACCCAAGTGACCGTCTCGTCGAAGCTCGCCGAACTGGGCATCGAGCTGCCTGCCGTGGTGGCGCCGCTGGCGGCCTACGTTCCCGCGGTGCGCACCGGAAACCTGGTCTACACCGCCGGGCAGCTGCCGATCAGCGACGGTGCACTGCTGGCCACCGGCAAGGTCGGCGCCGAGATCACCGCGGAGCAGGCCAAGGAACTGGCCCGCCAATGCGGGCTGAACGCGCTGGCCGCCGTGCACTCGCTGGTGGGCATCGACTCGGTGGTCAAGGTGGTCAAGGTCGTCGGCTTCGTGGCCTCGGCGCCGGGATTCGACGGACAGCCCGGCGTCATCAACGGCGCCTCCGAACTGTTCGGTGAGGTCTTCGGCGAGGCCGGCGCGCACGCGCGCTCGGCCGTCGGGGTTTCCGAACTCCCGCGCAACGCCCCGGTCGAGGTCGAGGTGATAGTCGAGGTTTCGTGACCCATCCCGCGTACGGCGTCCTGAGGCCGGTCACCGCATCGGCCTCGGTGCTGCTGTGCGACAACCCGGGCATCATGACGCTGGACGGCACCAACACCTGGGTGCTGCGCGGCCCGCGCAGCGACGAGATGGTGATCGTCGACCCCGGTCCCGACGACACCGAGCACATCGAGCGGATTGCGGCACTGGGCAAGATCCCGCTGGTGTTGATCAGCCACAAGCACGGCGATCACACCGACGGGATCGACATGCTGGTGGAGCGCACCGGCGCCGTGGTCCGTGCGGTGGGCAGCGGGTTCCTGCGGGGTATGGGCGGACCGCTGACCGACGGCGAGGTCATCGACGCGGCCGGTCTGCGCATCACCGTGATGGCCACCCCGGGCCACACCGTGGACTCGCTGTCGTTCCTCGTCGATGACGCCGTCCTGACCGCCGACACCGTGCTGGGCCGCGGCACCACCGTCATCGACGATGAGGACGGAAGCCTGGCGGCCTACCTGGAATCGCTGCGCCGGCTGCAGGGACTGGGCCCGCGCACCGTGCTGCCGGGCCATGGACCCGATCTCGCCGATCTGGCCGACGCCACCACGAAATACCTGGCCCACCGCGAAGCCCGCCTGGGGCAGGTCCGCGCAGCGCTGCGCGTTCTGGGTGAGGACGCCACCGCGAAACAGGTCGTCGCACACGTCTACACCGATGTGGACAAGAAGCTGTGGCCGGCCGCCGAGAAGTCGACGCAGGCCCAGCTGGATTACCTCAGACAGTGATTTGTGGAGTCTCAGTCGGAATCATTCCGACTCAGACTCCACAAATCGCAACGTTTAGCGAGCTCGGCGGGCCAGACGCTCGGAGTCGCTGATCAGCACGCTCTTGCCCTCGAGCCGGATCCAGCCGCGGTGCGCAAAGTCGGCCAGCGCCTTGTTCACGGTCTCGCGGGAGGCGCCGACGAGCTGGGCGATCTCTTCCTGCGTCAGGTCGTGGGTGACGCGCAGCGCGCCGCCCTCCTGCGTGCCGAAACGCTGGGCCAGCTGCAACAGCTGCTTGGCGACCCGGCCGGGCACGTCGGTGAAGATCAGGTCGGCCAGGTTGTTGTTGGTGCGGCGCAGACGACGGGCCAGCACGCGCAGCAGCTGCTCGGCGATCTCCGGCCGGTCCGCGATCCAGGCGCGCAGCGCCTCACGGTCCATGGAGACCGCACGCACCTCGGTGATCGTGGTGGCGCTGGAGGTACGCGGGCCGGGATCGAAGATCGACAGCTCGCCGAACATGTCCGACGGGCCCATGATCGTCAGCAGGTTCTCCCGACCGTCAGGGGAACGCCGGCCGATCTTCACCTTGCCGGACGTGATGATGTAGAGCCGGTCACCGGGCTCGCCTTCGGCGAACACCGTGTGTCCGCGCGGAAAGTCGACGGGCTGCAGCTGTTTGGTCAGTGCAGCGACCGCAGTGGGTTCTACCCCTTGGAAGATTCCGGCCCTGGCCAGGATCTCGTCCACGTTGCCCCTCTTAAGCTCATCGGGTGATATGTCATGCGTATCAAACCTGCGGTGGCTGACCGCCTAGCTTGTTAGCGAATTCAGTCTAGAGGTTGGCCCGCCGACGACGAGCCAACGCTACACACGATTGGGCTGGCGAGTCGCCGGAAACTGCGGATTGCTCTCGCCGGACGGCGCCAACCGGGTCGGCAGACCGGTGAACGCCTGCGGTTCGCGCGGGGCCGGGCGCTTGCGTTCCAGCAAATCCGTCCCGACATTGCGGCGCAGGGTGGTGGTGTCATCGGTCTCCAAGCTGGCTTCCAGGCGCTCGAGCCCGAAGGTCGCCAGCATCAGCAACCCGGGGATGAAAGCGACCAGCAACCAAGACACACAGGGAAGTAAACACGGCGAAGGTCTCAGCAGGATCACGGTTTGTCACCGGTCGGAACCGGTCTGGCCGGCATTCTTCCCCGTCGCTTCGCTCGCCCATGTCCGCATGTCAGTACGCTGATCCGGGTGAGCGCGAGCACTGTCCGGAGCAAGTCGTCTGCGGCATGGGACCGGGAGACCCATCTCGGTCTGGTCCGCCGGGCCCGGCGGATGAACCGGTCGCTCGCGGTGGCCTTTCCACACGTGTACTGCGAGCTGGATTTCACCACCCCGCTGGAGCTCACGGTCGCGACCATCCTGTCGGCCCAGTGCACCGACAAACGGGTCAACCTGACCACCCCGGCGTTGTTCAAGCGGTACCGCACCGCGCTGGATTACGCCCAGGCCGACCGGACCGAACTCGAAGAGCTGATCCGGCCCACCGGCTTCTACCGCAACAAGACCAACTCACTGATCAACTTGGGCCAGGAGTTGGAGGCCCGGTTCGACGGTGAGGTGCCGAACACCCTGGCCGACCTCGTCACGCTGCCCGGCATCGGCCGCAAGACCGCCAACGTGGTGCTCGGCAATGCCTTCGACATCCCCGGCATCACCGTCGACACCCACTTCGGCCGGCTGGTCCGGCGCTGGCGCTGGACCGCCGAAGAGGACCCGGTGAAGGTCGAGCACATCGTCGGTGAGCTGATCGAACGCCGCGAATGGACGCTGCTGAGCCATCGCGTGATCTTCCACGGCCGCCGCGTCTGCCATGCCCGCCGCCCGGCGTGCGGGGTGTGCGTACTGGCCAAGGACTGCCCGTCCTTCGGCGCCGGCCCCACCGACCCGGTCACCGCGGCAGCGCTGGTGAAAGGTCCCGAGACCGAGCATCTGCTGGCGCTGGCCGGACTGTGAGCCGCTCGGCCCGCTGGACCGCGGCAGTACTGATCATCCTGGTGGCGTTGGGCTACGCGCTGTGGCGTGAACTCGGCACCGACACCTCCGGTCCGGTCGACGCCGACCGACCCGCCGCGCGCGATCATCGCGATGCCGACACCCCGGAAGCGTTGGCGCAACCCCGGGCGCGTGCCGACCTGGCACCCTGCCCGAGCGCACGTGCCGGCGCCGGGCCGCAGTCGTTGCGCGGGATCACCCTGGAATGTGCGGGGGACGGTTCCATGATGGACCTCGCACCGGGGCTGGCGGGCCGGCCGGTGCTGCTCAATCTGTGGGCCTACTGGTGCGGGCCGTGCGCGGACGAACTGCCCGCGCTGGCCGAGTACCAGCAGCGGATGGGTGATCGGGTGACGGTCCTGACGGTGCACCAGGACGAGAACGAGACCGCCGGTCTGCTGCGGCTCGCCGAGCTGGGCGTCCGGCTGCCGACGGTGCAGGACGGGCGGCGCCTCGTCGCGGCGGCCCTCAAGGTTCCCAACGTGATGCCTGCGTCCGTCGTCCTGCGGGCGGACGGTAGCGTGGCCGAAATCCTGCCGCGACCGTTCACCGACGCCGACGAGATCGCCGCGGCGGTGAATCCGTCGATAGGAGTTCCGGTTGAGTAGCACCCGCGGCGGGCAGGAGCGCAGCGACCCGGGGAGTGTTCTGGCGCCGGATGCTGCGCCGCACTGGCTCCGGCCCCTGGTCGACAATGTCGCCGCGGTGCCCGATGCCTACCGGAGCCGTGTCCCCGCCGATGTGTTGGCCGCCATCACCGCCGCCAACGAAACCGCCACCCGCGCCGGCACCAAACGCGATGCCGCGGTGCTGGTGCTGTTCTCCGGCCCGGCCGAGGCGCCGGCAGACGTACCGCCGCCCGACACCGACCTGCTGGTCACCGTGCGCGCCTCGACGCTGCGCAACCACTCCGGGCAGGCCGCTTTTCCCGGCGGGGTGTCCGACCCGGAGGATGACGGCCCGGTGTCCACCGCGCTGCGCGAGGCCCGCGAGGAGACCGGCGTCGACACCGACCGGCTGATCCCGCTGGCCGTCCTGGACCGGATGTTCATCCCGCCGACCGGTTTTCACGTGGTTCCGGTGCTGGCCTATTCGCCGGACCCGGGTCCCGTGCGGGTGGTGGATACGAAGGAGGCGGCCATCGTCGCGCGGGTTCCGCTGCGCGCGTTCATCAATCCGGAGAATCGGTTGATGGTTTATCGCGAGGCCAACACCAGCCGTTTCGCCGGCCCGGCCTTCCTGCTGAACCAGATGCTGGTGTGGGGTTTCACCGGTCAGGTGATCTCGGCGATTCTCGACGTCGCCGGGTGGGCGCAACCCTGGGACACCGACGACGTGCGTGAGTTGGACGAGGCAATGGCACTTGTCGGACGCGTCAGCCAGTACCGTGAGGCCCAACAATGACACCGTCACAGTGGCTCGACCTCGCCATCCTCGCCGTCGCCTTTGTGGCCGCGGTGTCCGGCTGGCGCTCCGGTGCGCTCGGCTCGCTGCTGTCGTTCATCGGCGTGGTGCTCGGCGCCGTCGCCGGGGTGCTGCTGGCACCGCATCTGGTCGGCAACATCGACGGGCCCCGCACCAAGCTGTTCGCGACGCTGTTCCTCATCCTGGCCCTGGTGGTCATCGGTGAGATCGCCGGTGTGGTGCTGGGGCGCGCGGTGCGTAGCGCCATGCGCAACCGCGGTCTGCGCACCATCGACTCGATCATCGGCGCGGCCCTGCAGCTGCTCACGGTGCTGGTGGCGGCCTGGCTGCTGGCCACCCCGCTGACCAGCCAGCCCACTCTTGCCGGGGCCGTCCGCGGTTCCAAGGTGCTCAGCGAGGTCGACGCCCTGGCGCCCGAGTGGCTCAAGAAGGTGCCCGCCCGGCTGGCCGGTCTGCTCGACACCTCCGGGCTGCCTGCGGTGCTCGAACCTTTCAGCCGCACCCCCATCGTCGCCGTCGACGCCCCGGACGCCGCACTGACCGCATCGCCGGCCGTCGAGGCCACCAGGAACAGCGTCGTGAAGATCCGAGGGGTCGCACCCAGCTGCCAGAAGGTGTTGGAGGGCAGCGGATTCGTCATCGCGCCGAACCGGGTGATGTCCAACGCGCACGTGGTCGCCGGCGCGGAGACCGTCACCGTGGAGGTCGGCGGCCAGTCCTATGACGCCAGCGTGGTCTCCTATGACCCCAACCAGGACATCTCCATCCTGGCCGTCCCCGAATTGCCCTCGGTCCCGCTGATCTTCGACGATTCCGAGGCCGAGCCGACCACCGATGCCATCGTGATGGGCTACCCGGGCGGTGGGGACTTCACCGCGACCCCGGCCCGCGTCCGCGAGACGATCGAGCTCAACGGTCCCGACATCTACAACTCGACCACGGTGAACCGCAACGTCTACACCATCAGGGGCACTGTCCGGCAAGGCAATTCCGGCGGCCCGATGATCGACAAGGACGGCAGGGTGCTCGGTGTGGTGTTCGGGGCCGCCGTCGACGACCCGGACACCGGGTTCGTGCTGACCGCGCAGGAAGTGCTGCCGCAGCGGCTCAAGGTCGGCAGCACCGCGCCGGTGCCCACCGGCACCTGCATCGGTCAGCCGGGATAAACCTCATCCAGGAAATGCTGTAGCGCGGCGTTGATCTGCACCGGCGTCTCCTCGTGTGCGAAATGCCCGGCGCTGGGCACGGATACGAACTGGCCGCGGGGTACGAAGGGTTCCGTGCGGCGCACCGAATCGGCGAGCACATATGGATCGGCCGCGCCGCGCAGATGCAGCAGCGGAATGTCCAGGGGCCGTTTCATCGACTGCATGAAGCGTCGTCCCTCGGTGCGGAGCTGACTGCGCACCGCCCAGCGCTGGTACTCCAGTGTCGAATGAGCCGCACCCGGAATCTGAATCGCCTGGCGCAGGTGCCGGACCGTCTCGGCGAAATCCTCGGTCGCCAGCCAGGCGTCGCCAGCCCGGGTGCGCACCACCCGCTCGACTTCGATGGCGTTGTGGCGCATCAATTTGCGCTCCGGCCAGATGGGCAATTGGTAGCGCAGCAGCCACGGCAGCAGCGCCCGGCGTTGCGCGGAGTTGGTGAGCACCGATTCGCGCAGCGCGACGGGGTGCGGTGAGCTGACCAGAGCGACGGCATCGACGGCACGGGGATGCAGGATCGAGGTGGCCCAGCAGACCAGCCCACCGTCGGCGTGGCCGACCAGGGTCGCCGAGCTGTGGCCGAGCGCGCGGATCAGGCCCGCGGTGTCGCCGGCCAGCGTCCAGCCGTCATACCCGCGGGGCGGTTTGTCGCTGCCGCCGTACCCGCGCAGATCGACCGCGACCACCCGGGCGCCCGTCAGGGAGCGCAGCTGGTGACGCCAGGACCACCAGAAGGAACCGAAGCCGTGCAGCAGGATCACCAGCGGGCGGTCGGCCTGCTCGGAATCGGCAAGTCCTTCCACGACATGGAAACGGATCCCGTTGGCATGGATCTGCAGGTGTCGCCATGGTCCGTCAATGCGTACAACCGACGGATCCGGCCGGGGTGCCATGAGGCGGTGGGCTACCAGCCCGACGGGTCGGTGGTCAGCGCGGGACGTGGCGCCTCGGGCTTGTCGTGGCCCGGCGTCAGCGCCTCCTTGGTTTCCCGCACCGACTCGATGGTCTGCTGCGGGCCCCGGATGCGGCGCACCTTGAGATAGCCGAACAAGGCCAGGGCAACCGTCGTCAGCACCATGACCCCGAACACGATCAGGAACGCGGCCCAGCGCCACAGCCAGGTGTCCAGCAGCTCGGCGATGAAGAAGAACAGGAAGAAGGTCGAGTAGAACAGCACGACCAGCGCCGCGATGAAGAAGACGCTGCCGGTGAGGCCCTTCTTCACATCGCGGGTGATCTCGGCCTTGGCCAACTCCACCTCGGCGCGCACCAACGTCGAAACCTGTGCGGTCGCGTCCTTGACCAGGTCGCCGATCGACGGATCGACCTTCGGTGCGTGCGGGTCGACGAGCGGAATCGATGTGACGGTGGCAGGCACGCCGTTCTTGCGGTCCCCGTTGCTCGAGCTCATGGGGGCTATGTTGCCATGGTCCGGGGGCGAGCGAAGCGACGGGCAAGCCTCCGAGCAGCTGAGGTCGCCCTTCCGGCCCGACATAGAATGGCGAGTACCGATTGAACGGGGAGATCTTGAGACACCGCTGGCGGTACCTGGCGCGTTTCGTTTCACTCGCGGTGCTGGCCCCCCTCGCAGTGCTGGCGGGACCGGTGGCCCACGCCGACGGACCGGTCGATCTCGGCGGCGGATCGGGCATCGTCATCGACGGTCACGCGTTCTGCACGCTGACCGCGATCGGTCACGACGCCGCAGGAAAGCTCATCGGGTTCACCTCGGCACACTGCGGCGGTCCGGGCGCGGTGGTTGCCTCCGAGGCGGCGCCGACCGCGGGAACGCTGGGGGTGATGGTCGCCGGCAACGACGGCCTGGACTACGCCGTCATCGAGTTCGACCAGCAGAAGGTGCGCCCGGTGAACACCGTCAACGGATTCTCGATCTTCGGGCTCGGTCCCGATCCGGCGTTCGGCGAGGTGGCGTGCAAACTCGGCCGCACCACCGGCTATTCGTGCGGCGTGACGTGGGGCCCGGGACAGGATCCGGGCACCATCCTCAACCAGGTGTGCGGGCAGCCCGGCGACTCGGGCGCACCGGTCACCGTGAACAACCGGCTCGTCGGGATGATCCACGGCGCGTTCACCGAGGATCTTCCGACGTGCGTGGTCAAGTTCGTGCCGCTGCACACGCCCGCCGTCACCGTGTCGATCAACTCGGTACTGGCGGACATCACCACCAAGAACCGGCCGGGCACCGGGTTCGTCCCGGTCTCCTGACCGATTCCCGCAGGCTACTTGCTGGCGCGGATCGCCTCGAACACGCTGGGGTCCACCAGCGTCGAGGTGTCACCGAGCTCGCGGCCCTCGGCCACATCGCGCAGCAACCGGCGCATGATCTTGCCGCTGCGGGTCTTCGGCAGCTCCGGAACCACATGGATCTCCCGGGGTTTCGCGATCGGGGAGATCTCCTTGGCCACTTCGGCGCGCAATTCATCGACCATCCCCTCGGCGCCACCCTGGGCGCTGGCCTTGAGGATGACGAAGGCGCAGATGGCCTGCCCGGTCTGCTCATCGGTGGCGCCGACGACGGCGGCCTCGGCGACCCCGGCGTGCCCGACCAATGCGGACTCGACCTCGGCGGTCGAGATGCGGTGCCCGGAGATGTTCATGACATCGTCGATGCGTCCGAGGACCCAGATCTCGCCGTCGCTGCCGTACCGCGCGCCGTCACCGGCGAAATACCAGCCCTGCTCGGCGAATCGCGACCAGTAGGTCTCCTTGAATCGCTCCGGGTCGCCCCAGATACCGCGCAGCATCGACGGCCACGGCTTGTCGAGCACCAGGTAACCGTTGGCCTGCTCACCGTGATCGGTACCCGGCTTGAGTTCGTTGCCCTCGTCGTCGACGATCTTGGCCGAGATGCCCGGCAGTGGCCGCATCGCCGAACCCGGTTTGGTGGATGTCACGCCGGGCAGCGGGGAGATCATGATGGAGCCGGTCTCGGTCTGCCACCAGGTGTCCACGATCGGGGTCTTGTCATCGCCGAAAACGGTGCGGTACCAACGCCACGCCTCGGGGTTGATCGGCTCGCCGACCGAACCCAGCAGCCGCAGGCTGGACAGGTCGTGCTCGGCGGGAATCTGACGTCCCAGCTTCATGAATGTGCGGACCAGCGTCGGCGCGGTGTAATAGATGGTGACACCGTACTTTTCGATGATCTCGAAGTGGCGGTGCTCGGTGGGCGAGGTGGGGGTGCCCTCGTAGACCACCTGGGTGACACCGTTGGACAGCGGCCCGTACACGATGTAGGTGTGCCCGGTCACCCAGCCGATATCGGCTGTGCACCAGTACACGTCGGACTCGGGCTTGACGTCGAAGACGTTGTGGTGGGTGTAGGAGCTCTGGGTCAGGTAGCCGCCGGTGGTGTGCACGATGCCCTTGGGCTTGCCGGTGGTGCCCGAGGTGTAGAGCAGGAAGAGCGGCTGCTCGGCATCGAAGGCCTCGGGGGTGTGTTCGGTGGATGCCTTGGGCACGGTCTCGTCCCACCAGAGGTCGCGGCCCTCGGTCCACGCGACGTCGATACCCGTGCGGCGCACCACGAGTACGTGTTCCACGGTGCTCTTTTGCGTCGAACTGTCTCCTACCGCTTCGTCGACGGCCTCCTTGAGCGAGGCCGCCTTGCCGCGTCGGTACTGGCCGTCGGTGGTGATGACGAGCTTGGCCTCGGCATCGTCGATACGGGCCCGCAGTGCGGACGCGGAGTAGCCGGCGAACACCACGGAGTGCATGATGCCCAGCCGCGCGCAGGCCAGCATCGAGACGATGGCCTCGGGCACCATCGGCATGTAGATGGCCGCCCGATCGCCGGCCCGCAGGCCCAGCTCGGTGAACGTGTTCGCGGCCTGGTTCACCTCGTCCTGCAATTGGGCGTAGGTGATGTCGCGGGCGTCGCCGACGGGCTCGCCCTCCCAGTGGATGGCGACCCGGTCGCCGTTACCGGCTTCGACGTGGCGGTCCACACAGTTGTAGGCGACGTTGAGCTTGCCGCCGACGAACCACTTCGCGAACGGGGCTTCCGACCAGTCCAGCACCTCTTCGAACGGGGTCTCCCAGGCCAACCGATTCGCCTGCTCGGCCCAGAAGGCCAGCCGGTCGGCCTCGGCCGCGTCGTAGAGGTCACTGGTGGCATTGGCGTTGGCCGCGAAGTCCGCCGGCGGCGGGTAAGCGGACGGGACGCCGGTCTGCGTGGCGGTGGTGTTGCTCATGGATGTGAGCCTAGTCACCAAACGTTGCACCGTCGTTGGTGCCTCACAAGATGCGCTGCGGGCGGTCCGCCTACTGCGCCGAACGTCGAAGATTGCGAGCCCAGCGGTCGGCTAGCGTTACCGCAATGACCGATCCACTCGCCCCGCTGATGGCGCTCGAAGGGGTAACGGCAGCCGGTGAAGAGGCCCGCGAGGAGCTGGGCCGGGCCCACCGTCACCGCACCAACCTACGCGGATGGCCGGCCACCGCAGCCGAAGCGGCGCTGCGGGCGGCGCGGGCTTCCTCGGTGCTCGACGGCGGCTCGCTGAGTCTGTCCGAGAACGGCGAGCCCGACGCGGTGCTGGCCGGTGCGCTGCGGGTGTCCGAAGCGCTGGAGGGCGGGGCGAACGCGCTGACCGGGGTCTGGCAGCGTGCGCCGCTGCAGGCGCTGGCCAAATTGCATGCGCTGGCAGCCGCGGACCTGGTCGACGACGAGCATCTGGGCCGTCCGCGGCCGGCGCCCGAGGTGGGGCCGCGACTGGAGATGCTGGCCGAGCTGGTGACCGGTGGGACCAATGTGCCCGCCTTCGTCCTGGCTGCCGTCGCGCACGGGGAACTGCTGACGCTGGCGCCGTTCGGCACCGCCGACGGTGTGGTGGCGCGGGCGGTGTCCCGGCTCATCACGATGTCGAGTGGTCTGGATCCGCACGGGCTCGGGGTGCCGGAGATGTTCTGGATGAAGCAGTCCGGCAACTACCGGGCGGCCGCCCGTGGGTTCGCGTCGGGAACGCCGAACGGGCTGGGTGCGTGGTTGGTGCTCAGCAGCCAGGGGTTGCATGCCGGTGCGCGCGAAGCGCTTTCGATCGCGCAGGCCGCGAAGGGCTGACCCAGCAAATAAAAGCGGGCGACGATCCGTGATCGGACTCTCGTCCGACTCGGCTCGCCGCCCGCTAGCACGGACTCCGGTTACCAAGCGTGCTCTGGTGGGTTGTGTGGGTGGCCTCGGCGTTCTCCCGATGCGCTACGACTGCAACCCCACCCAAGGGGTCGTCGCGCCATTCGCTTTTCGGAATTCCGCAGGCCCACAACGCTTCTGCCTGTATGGCGGCATGTGCTCCGCGTGGGTTCCGGTGATCCGTGCTAGGACGCTCGACTCGGGAGATCACACCTTCTCTTCTGGTGTGGTCTTGGCCTTGCCAAGCTTCCGTGCCTCCTTTGTACTCCGTGACCGCGGTCACAGCAAGTACCAAACGGGTGCGAATCCGGATCGTTACGGGCCGGTTTGCAGCTACCGACGGGTAGCGGTGCGCGGCAGCACCTTCCGGAGCAGCGAATAGGTGAGTGCTCCGCCGGCCAGCGCGCTCAGTCCGACGGCGACGGTCGTGGCGACGGCAGCGCCCGACGGTGCGGGCAGCCGGTCCCGCAGCGGCACTGGGCGGCTGAAGGTCAGCACCGGCCAGTCGCGGGTGGCGGCCTCCTTGCGCAGGCCGCGGTCGGGATTGACCACCGACGGATGGCCGACGGTCTCGAGCATCGGCAGGTCGGTGATCGAGTCGGAGTAGGCGTAGCAATGCTCCAGCGAGTAACCCTCGCGGGCGGCGAGTTCGCGGATCGCTTCGGCCTTGCCTTCGCCGAAACAGTAAAAGGCAACCTCGCCGGTGTACTTGCCGCTTTCCACGACCATCCGGGTGGCCATCGCATGGGTGGCGCCGAGGGCGGCGGCGATCGGCGCAACGATCTCTTCGCCGGAGGCCGACACGACCACCACGTCGCGCCCGCACAACTTGTGGTCGGCGATCAGGTTGGCGGCCTCCGCAAAGACCAGCGGATCGACGATCTCGTGCAGGGTCTCGCCGACCACGGAACGCACCTGTTCGACGTCCCAGCCGGTGCACATGTCCGTCAGGTAGGTACGCATCCGGTCCATCTGATCGTGATCGGCTCCGGACATCAGGAAGAGGAACTGGGCGTAGGAGGACTTGAGCACGGCGCGGCGGTTCAGCAGCCCCTGATCGAAAAACGGTTTGCTGAACGCGAGGGTGCTGGACTTTGCTATGACGGTCTTGTCGAGGTCGAAAAACGCCGCCGTCCGGACCGGTGGAGGGGTGTGCGCTGCGGGTTCCGGCACACCGTATTCGTCGGCGGGCCCCTCGGATGCCGTCACGGGATCCAGCATAGGGGGAGGGGCAGGGAGTACTTTCCCAACGCTGGGAAAGTGGCAGCTCAAGACACCTGTCGCAAACTGCACAAATTTTCGCAAATCGGGTAAACGTCCTGCATCGCTACTTGCGCCGGCGGCCAATCCCGTGTGTATAGTGGGCCTTACTCGGCTATGTCCGAGTGTGGATCAGCCCGACCCCCCGGGGCTGATACACGACGACCTCCGCCTCCTCCCCCCTGGCGGGGGTCGTCCCTTTTTCCGGGTAAGTTCACCCCCGCACCGAAGATTCCAGCACAGCTGAGAATCGTTGCGGAACGGGATTTTCACAAGATCAGACGCCCGTCGAGTTGTGCACAATTGCCGATCCATCCACAGATCGGCCGCACCCTCTGGCGCTGTCCACACACCCCTGGGCACGGTGGACGAATGACGCCTGCGACCGCAGTACTCGCCCTGGTCGATGACCGCGCGCTGCGCGAGGACGTCGACCGGGTGGCGGCCGCTGCGGAGGTCCGGGTTGTTCACGTACAGCGCCCGTCCAGCCGCACCGTGTGGGTGAGCGCGCAGGTGGTGGTGCTCGACGCAGCGGCGGCCCGCCGGTGCGCGGATGAGGACCTGCCGCGGCGCGACCGTGTCTACCTGGTGGGGTCGGCCGAACCCGACGGCGGCCACTGGGAAGCGGCGGTATCCGTTGGAGCGCAACGGGTTATCCGGCTACCCGATCAGGACGGCGAGTTGGTGGATGCGTTCGGCACGGCAGCGCAGAGCACCGGGTCGAGTACCCGCCGGGGGGCGGTCATCGCGACCGTCGGCGGGTGCGGAGGCGCGGGCGCCTCCCTGTTCGCTGCGGCATTGGCGCAGGCCGCACCACAATCCCTGCTCGTCGACACGGACCCGTGGGGCGGCGGCCTGGACCTGGCGATGGGCACCGAGGGCCTACCCGGTCTGCGGTGGCAGGACCTCACCTTGCGCGACGGCCGGCTCGGATACGACGCGCTACGAGCCGCGCTGCCTGCGCGGGGTGGCGTCTCGGTGCTCTCGGGTGGCCGGCAGGGCATCGATATCGAGGCCGGGCCGCTGAGCGCGGTGATCGATGCGGGTCGCACCGCCGGGGTGACGGTGGTGTGCGACGTTCCGCGGCGGGTCACCTCCGCGGTCGAGGTGGCGCTGGAGTCGGCGGATCTGGTGGTCATGGTCGTGCCGGCCGATGTCCGCGCGGCGGCGGCCGCCGGTGCGCTCGCCGGGTGGGCCCGGACGGTGAATCCGAATGTCGGACTGGTGGTGCGTGGCCCGGCGCCCGGCGGGCTGCGCGCCGTCGACATCGCCGAGACCGTGGGGCTGCCGCTGATCGCGGCGATGCGGCCGCAGCCCGGGCTGGCCGACACCATGGAGCGCGGCGGCCTGCGGATGCGGGCCCGGTCCCCGCTGGCGCGGGCGGCGGCGGGTGTCCTGGGGCTGCTGTCGTGACCGGGTCGCTGATCGACCGGGTCCGGGAGCGGCTCGCCGTCGAGCAGGCACCGCTCCACCCCACCGTCGTCGCCGACGCCATCCGTGCCGAATCCGGCGGTCTGCTCGGTGACACCGAGGTGCTCGCCGGCATGCGGATCCTGCAGACCGAGCTGACCGGCGCAGGGGTGCTCGACCCGCTGCTGCGCGCCGACGGCACCACCGACGTGCTGGTCACCGGTCCCGACGCGGTGTGGGTGGATGACGGAAACGGTCTGCGCCGCAGCCAGATCCGATTCCCTGACGAGGATGCGGTGCGCAGGCTGGCCCAGCGGTTGGCGCTGGCGGCGGGCCGCCGACTGGACGACAGCCAGCCCTGGGTGGACGGGCAGCTCAGCTGCCTCGGCGAGGACCTGGTCCGGTTGCACGCCGTGCTGCCCCCGATCGCGGCCGCTGGGACCTGTATCTCACTGCGCGTGCTGCGGCCGGCCCGACAGGATCTGGCGGCGCTGATCGCCACCGGCGCGATCCCCGGTACCGCCGCCGAACTGCTCCGGCGGATCATCGCCGCCCGGCTGGCCTTCCTGATCTGCGGCGGAACCGGGTCTGGGAAAACTACCCTGTTGTCGGCGGCCCTGGGTGCTGTCGTCGCGGCAGAACGCATCGTGTGCGTCGAGGACGCACCCGAACTCTCGCCGCGGCATCCGCACGTGGTGAACCTGGTGGCCAGGGGCGCCAATATCGAAGGTGTAGGCCAGGCTACGGTACGTGACCTGGTGCGTCAGGCGTTGCGGATGCGCCCCGACCGCATCGTGGTGGGCGAGGTGCGCGGCGCCGAGGTGGTCGACCTGCTCACCGCGCTGAACACCGGCCACGACGGCGGCGCCGGCACCGTGCACGCCAACAGCCCCGCCGAGGTCCCCGCCCGCCTGGAGGCACTGGCCGGTCTGGGTGGTCTGGACCGCGCGGCGCTGCACAGCCAGCTGGCCGCCGCGGTGCAGGTGGTGCTTCACGTGGGGCGTGACTCGGCCGGACGCCGGCGACTCACCGAGATCGCGGTGCTGAGCCGCGGCCCTGACGGCTGGGTGGCCGCGCGCACCGCGTGGCACGCAGATCACGGGTTCGGCTCCGGTGCACAGACATTGAACGATCTGCTCGATGTGCGGAGTCGACGGTGACGGCCGCGGCGGCCCTGTTGGCGGCGGCGCTGCTGGTGGCGCCGGCACCGGCGCGGGCCAGACTGACAGGACCGGGCAGTCCGCGCACCCTGCCGCCCTGGGCACCGTGGTGCGCAGCCGTGCCGCCTGTCCTCGTGGCGATCATCGCGCTGGAACCGACCGTGATGCTCGCGGCGGCCATCGTGGCCGGCACGGTCCTCGCCCGCCGGCGCGGCTCATCGGCACGGCGGCGACGGGTTGCCGAAGCGGCCGCGTTACGGGACGGACTGGACATCCTGGCCGGTGAGTTGCGGGTCGGCGCCCACCCGGTGGCGGCCTTCGACGCGGCTGGCACTGAGGTGGGCGACGACGTGGGCGAGCGGTTGCGGGTGGTGGCCGCGCGGGGTCGTCTCGGGGCCGACGTCGGTGCCGGGATCCGTGCGGTGTCAGCGATATCCGCGCAGCCGGACTGCTGGGAGCGGCTCGCGGTGTGCTGGGAGTTGGCGCAGTCGCACGGTCTGGCGATCGCCACGCTGATGAGGGCCGCACACCATGACATCGTCGAGCGGGAAAGATTCCGGGTCCGGGTCGATGCCGGGCTGGCGGGGGCACGGACGACGGCTGCCGTGCTGGCCGGGATGCCGGTGCTGGGCATCGCGCTGGGTCAGGCGATCGGTGCGGATCCGGTGGCCTTCCTGCTCTCCGGCGGCGCCGGCGGTGTTCTGCTGGTCATCGGGATCACGCTGTCCTGCCTGGGCCTGCTCTGGTCCGACCGCATCGTCACGGGATTACCCACATGAGTTGGGCCGCACTGCTGCTGGCCGCCGCATTACTGGTGGGCGCCGGTCCGCGAAGGATCCAGGGCAGCGCCGGCACTGCCGCCGCGTCGCCCGGACTGCGGGCCGACCCGCTGGCGGCTGCCTCCTGTTTCGATGTGCTGGCAGCCTGCCTGTCCGCGGGGATGGCGACGGCGGCGGCCGCCGCTGCGGCAGCGGACCTGGCGCCACCGGCACTGGCGGACCAGCTGACCCGGGCCGCGCATCTGCTCGCACTGGGTGCCGAATCCGAACGGGCCTGGGCCGATCCGGGGGCCTCGGGCGACCGGCACGGCGCGGTGCTGGCCCGGCTGGCGCGGCGGTCGGCGAGCTCGGGTGCCGCGCTGGCAGGCAGTGTGGCCGAACTGGCCGACCAGGTTCGCGTCGATGCCGGGTCCGCGGCCGACGCCGCCGCCGAACGGGCGTCGGTGCTCATCGCCGGTCCGCTCGGACTCTGCTACCTGCCGGCGTTCATATGCCTGGGAATCGTCCCGGTGGTCGCCGGACTGGCCGGTGACCTGATGTGGTCAGGACTGTGGTGAAAGGGAAAACAGAACATGCTCAACATAATTCGGGAGCTGCAGGTGCGGCTGATGGTGGCGGCCGGGGACGAGTCCGGGATGAGCACCGTGGAATACGCCATCGGCACAATCGCCGCGGCAGCCTTCGGCGCGATCCTGTACACGGTGGTGACGGGGGACTCCATCGTCAGTGCCCTGTCCAACATCATCACCCGCGCGTTGAACACCAGCGTCTGACCGATGACACCGGGGCCGTCACCGTCGAGGCCGCGTTCGCGATCGCGGCGCTGGTATCGGTCCTGGTGGTCTGCCTGGCCGGGCTCAACGCCGCGGTGCTGCAGATCCGGTGTGTCGACGCCGCCAGGGAGGCGGCGCGGCTGGCCGCCCGCGGGGATGACGGTATCGCCGCCGCACGGCGGGTCGGTCCGGTCGGGGCTGTGGTGTCGTTGCACCGCGAGGGTGAGCTGCTGGTCGCCCGGATCAGCACGACATCGGCTCTGCTGCCGGGGATCACCATCGCCGCCGAAGCCGTGTCGGTGGCCGAGCCGGGCCGCTGAGGACGCCGGATCCGCGAGCCTGGCCGCGCTGGCCATGGTCGTGGTGCTACTGGCTGTGACCGCCGGCGTGACGGTGCTGGGCTCGGTGGTGATCGCGCGGCACCGGGCCCAGTCCGCGGCCGACCTGGCGGCGCTCTCGGCGGCCGCCGCGCTGACCTCCGGGCATCAGATCGCCTGCGCACGTGCGATATCGGTGGCCACCGCCATGCGCACCACGGTGACAGACTGTGCGGTGCACGGCTTGGACATCGTCATCGCGGTGGCGGCCGACGCGGGTGTGCCGGGCTGGCGGGCATCGGCGCGAGCCAGGGCCGGGCCCGGCGAACCGGGTGGCTAACCGGCCGAGTCCGCCGATTTGGCCTTGCGCAGTATCGATTTGAGACCGGTACGAGCGACCGGCTCGGCGCCGTCGACCACGGTGGCACCGTGCTGCGATGCGGCGAGCTCCTCGTCGGTGGGCAGCCGCATCGACAGCAGGGCGGCGTAGGTGTCGTCGTCGAGTTCGACCTTGTTGGCGGTGATGTGGATCGGGGTGAAGCCGCCGCCGACGGCCGGTAGCCGCAGCACCCGCGCAGTCGGGCCGTGCATGAATTCCTGCATCATCGAGGCGACCAGAGGTTCGTCGGCGGGATCGAGGGCGGGTTCGCCCCGCTCGCGGGCGCGCCAGTCGTAGTGCGGACTCGGCCGGTCCAGCCATTTGAGCAGCCGCCAGTGGTTCATGTCGACCAGCGCCCGGTGCACGCCGGGCGCGGCCAGTCCGTTGAGGATCCGCTGCGCCAGATCGTCGGGGCGCACCACCGGGCCCTCACGCACGCTGCGCCAGTTCATCGCCCGGCAGATCAGCCGCTCGCCGCCGTCCTCCTGCTGTTCCTGGACCGCCCGGGCGACGAAGCCCACGGTGATCGGCTGCCCCTGGTAGTCGGTGACATTCCAGGTGCTGCACAACGTCATGCCCGGTTTGGCCTTGATGACCATGGACAACACCTTGGACTCATGGGGGTTGAGCTCACGGGCGGGCAGGTCCTCGGCGAATGCCCGGCCATGGGTGGCCTCGGTGGCGATGTCGCGGCCCGCGTTGGTCAGCGATTCCGGGGTGTCGGTGGCCACCCCGGAGGTCAGATCCCATTTGAGCGGCCCCGGGATCGGGCGCTGCGGGGGCTCGGCATCGGGTGGTCCGATCCACAGATGCACGCCGTGGATCACCCCGTCGGACATGTGCACCACCTCGGTGCGGATCACGCGGTCGTGTTTCGGCGTGATGATGCTCAGCGCGTGACCGGCCCGCACGGTCTCCCCGATGGCCGACTGGATGGCCATCAGATGCGGGTTGCGTCGCAGGAAGCTGCTGGTCGGTACCAGGTTCTTGGTGCGGGAGCCCTGCGCGACGACGGCGGGCTCGTCCCCGAGTGTCTCCACGAGCAACCAGTCGTGGTCCATGGGGGCAGTTTAGCTGGCAGGTGGCGCACCACCCGCAATTCTGCAGCCTTCGGAATCAGTCGAACCACACGGCCGGCGGGCGATTGTAGACGCCATTTCGGCGTCCGCGTGCAGCGATTATGAGTTGCAGATGGCCGAGTTCAGAAGGTACTTTGCCCTCTGCGCCCGGATCTCCGGGGTTGAAAACGGATCGCGTTGTCCGACCGTTTTGTCGCGAAGCCTGTGTGCTCGGCGTCGCTGGTGTCGGCACATTGCTGGACGAGGCGGTCGACGAGGGGTGGACCGCTGTGCGGTATCAGTGCCGCGCCAGCGCGTCGAGCACCAGGCGCAGCACCCGCACCGCCCCGACCTTGTCCAGCGGGTCGTTTCCGTTGCCGCACTTGGGGGACTGCACGCACGACGGGCAGCCGGCCGGGCAGTCGCAGGCCTCGATGGCCGCGGCGGTCGCCGCCCACCAGGTTTCGATCTGCCGGTAACCCCGATCGGCGAACCCGGCCCCGCCGGGATAGCCGTCGTAGACGAAAATCGTCGGCAGGCCTGCCAGCTCACCCGGCCCGGGCCCCAGCGCCGTGGACACACCGCCGATGTCGCCCCGGTCGCAACTGGCCACCAGCGGCAGCAGACCGATCGCGGCATGCTCGGCGGCATGCAGTGCGCCGGGCACCGACAGCGCCTCGACACCGTTGTCGGCCAATGCTTCCGGTGTGATCGTGCACATCACCGCGACGGTGTCGAGAGTCCGGGTCGGCATCTCCAGCTCGATGAAGTCGATGACTTCGCCGTCGAGAGCACGCCGCAGATAGCCCGTCACGGTGTTGGACACCGACACCGGCACCACGCCGACCGTCACCGGGCCGTGGCGGTGCAGCTCTCCGTCACCGGTGACCGCGATGTCGGTCAATTCCCGAGCCGAGGTGGTGTACCCCGGGTCCCCGGCGTGCACCAGGGCGATGCCGTCCTCGAAGTCCAGTGCGTCGACGACGTAGGTCTCGCCCTGGTGCAGGTAGACCGCCCCGGGATGCACCGACGCCGGGGCCTGCCCGGTCCCGGTGGTGCCCAGCACCCGGCCGGTTCCGTTCTCCAGGATGGCGATCTGGCCGCCCGAGGAACCGCGGATGTCGACGGCCGGGTGCGGGTCGACACCCGGTGCCGGAAAGTAGCCGCCCGGCCTGCGGCGCAGCAGCCCATCGTCGATCAGCGTCGCGGCCACCGCCTCGGCGTCCCAGATACGCACCTCGGCATCGGTGAGCGGCAGTTCGGTGGCCGCACACAGCAGTTGCGGCCCGAGCACATACGGATTCCGTGGGTCGATGACGACGCGTTCGATCGGCTTGTTCAACAACGCCTGCGGGTGATGGACCAGATAGGTGTCCAACGGGTCGTCGCGGGCGATCAACACGATCAGAGCGCTCTGCCCGCGCCGCCCCGACCGACCGGCCTGCTGCCAGAACGAGGTGACGGTGCCCGGGAAGCCGGCCAGCACCACCGCGTCGAGGCCGGCGATGTCCACCCCGAGTTCCAGGGCGTTGGTGGTGGCCAGGCCGCGCAGCTCACCGTCGGACAGCGCCCGCTCCAGGGTCCGGCGATCCTCGGCGAGATAGCCGGCGCGGTAGGAGGCGACGGTGTCGACCAGATCCGGGGCCACCTGTTCGAGGCGGGTCCGCGCCCCGAGTGCGGTCAGCTCGGCGCCGCGGCGGGACCGCACGAAGGTCAGGGTGCGCGCCCCCTCGGCGATCAGGTCGGCCATCACCCGGGAGGCCTCCGCGCCGGCCGATCGCCGCACCGGTGCACCGTTCTCCCCGACCAGGTCCTCCAGCAGGGCGGGCTCCCACAACGCCACCGTCCGGCCACCCTGCGGCGAGCCGTCCTCGGTGACCGCGGTGACGGTCTGCCCGATCAGCTCGGATGCGGTCTCGGCGGGCGCGGCGGTGGTGGCGCTTGCGAAGAACACCGTCGGCGATCCCGAGTAGCGCTCGCACAGGCGCAGCAGACGGCGCAGCACCATCGCCACGTTGGAACCGAAAATGCCCCGGTAGTAATGGCATTCGTCGACGACGATGAACTGCAGATTGCGCAGGAACACCGCCCACTTGGCGTGGTTGCGTAGCAGCGACAGGTGGATCATGTCCGGGTTGGAGAAGATCCACCGCGACCGTTCGCGGGCGAACCGGCGCAGATCGGTGGTCGCGTCACCGTCATAGGCGCTGGGTGCGACATCGCGCAGGCTCGGTACCGCATCGGTCAGCGCCTGCGCGGCGCGCAGCTGATCGTGCCCGAGAGCCTTGGTGGGGGACAGGTACAGCGCCCGGGCCCGCGGGTCGGCGGCCAGCGCGGTGAGGATGGGTAGCTGATATCCCAGGGACTTGCCCGACGCCGTGCCCGTGGACAGCACCACATGCCGTCCGGCATGGGCCAGATCTGCCGCGGCCGCCTGGTGTGACCAGGGTGTGCTGACGCCGCGGTCGGCGAACGCCGCGACGATGTCGGGATCGGCCCAGTGCGGCCAGTCCCGGCTGTCGCTGCGCCGCGCCGGCAGGTCCTCGACGTGGCGCACCGGATGTTCGTCGGGGGCGGTGCCCTCGATCGCGCGCGAGAGCAGGTCCCGGCCGAAATCGGACCCGGAATCTGCCGCGGAACCAGACAACTGTCGCCTCTCAAGATCTTTTTGATGTGTACCCAGCTGAATTGTTAACTACATGATCATTTTCGAGACTGTCGCAGACGCGTTGAACGTGGTTGACTGATCGTGGTCGCAGCTTCTGTGTTCGTGTTTCAGCACCCGCAGGATCGAACGTTGCGATCGCGGTTCCTGCGAGGTTGTAGGTCGGGTCGAGTTCCGGCGACACACGCGTTGGTATGGCGGTCGGAACGGGCCCGGTACACCGGAAGTCGGTGAACCGCACCCGGTAAGAGAAGGAATGTACGAGAGATGCCACAGGGAACTGTGAAGTGGTTCAACGCGGAGAAGGGCTTCGGCTTCATCGCCCCCGAGGACGGCTCCGCTGACGTGTTTGTCCACTACACGGAGATCCAGGGGTCGGGCTTCCGCACCCTTGAGGAAAACCAGAAGGTTGAGTTCGAGGTCGGCCAGAGCCCCAAGGGGCCGCAGGCCACCGGCGTTCGCGCCGTCTGAGCCATCGCAATAGGGAGACACCCCCGGCCCAGCCGGGGGTGTTTTCGTATCGGACGCCGATAGTGTCGAGCGTGTGAGCCAGCTGTCGTTCTTCTCGGCAGAGTCGGTACCGCCGGCCGTCGAGGACCTGACCGGGCTGCTGGCTGCCCATGGTCAGGTGGTCATCACCGGTGGTGAGGCCCGCCTGTCCATCGTGGTCGATCAGCTCTGGCGCGCCCGGGAACTGGCCGCGATGATCACCGAGGTCGGCCTGGAGCCCGAGATCCTGCGGACCGACGAGAGCACACCGCTGGTGCGCACCGGCATGGACAGTCGGCTGGCGGGTATCGCCGCCGAGTGGACCCGCGGCGCGGTGAAGACCGTTCCCGGCCATTGGCTGCCCGGTGCGCGGGAATTACGGGCCTGGACGCTCGCCGCGGGGACCCCCGAAGCGTCCGACCGGTACTTGCTGGGA
Source organism: Mycobacterium sp. P4_H6 (assembly GCF_056400845.1). Classification (NCBI taxonomy): domain Bacteria; kingdom Bacillati; phylum Actinomycetota; class Actinomycetes; order Mycobacteriales; family Mycobacteriaceae; genus Mycobacterium; species Mycobacterium sp. P4_H6. Next base: position 47,862 of record NZ_JBFUKN010000016.1, read on the forward strand.
TTGGATCCGCACGCACCCGACACCCATCCGGTGCTGGCATCGGCGCTGATGCGGGTGGGTATCGCCCCGACATTGATCGGTACCAGGGGTTCGCGCCCGGCGTTGCGGATCAGTGGTAGGCGACGACTATCACGGCTGGTAGAGAACGTCGGGGAACCACCCGGCGACACCGACGCGTTTGCACAATGGCCGAGAATATAAGGAATGCTGACGGGCGAGCCAGTTTGCGTTGGTTCGCCCAGGATGCGAAATTGTCAGTTGCCAGCGTGCCGTACGGCGGCTTGGCAACAGAGAAGTGGAGTGTAAGAGCAGGTGGCTGACGACGACCGGAGCCGGGCAGGCGCCGGTAACGTTCGGCGGCTCGTAATAGTCGAGTCGCCGACCAAAGCGCGCAAGATTGCGGGCTACCTCGGCTCCAACTACGTCGTCGAGTCCTCGCGCGGCCACATCCGTGACCTGCCGCGAGCGGCCGCCGACGTGCCCGCGAAGTACAAATCCGAGCCGTGGGCGCGCCTCGGCGTCAACGTCGATGCGGATTTCGAACCGCTCTACATCGTCAGCCCCGATAAGAAGAGCACGGTCACCGAGCTCAAGGCCCTGCTCAAGGACGTCGACGAGCTCTACCTCGCCACAGACGGTGACCGCGAGGGCGAGGCCATAGCCTGGCATCTGCTCGAAACCCTCAAGCCGCGCATCCCGGTCAAGCGGATGGTGTTCCACGAGATCACCGAGCCGGCCATCCGCGCGGCCGCCGAAAACCCCCGCGACCTCGACATCGACCTGGTCGACGCGCAGGAGACCCGCCGCATCCTGGACCGGCTCTACGGCTACGAGGTTTCCCCCGTGCTGTGGAAGAAGGTCGCGCCCAAGCTGTCGGCCGGCCGCGTGCAGTCGGTGGCGACCCGCATCATCGTCCAGCGCGAGCGCGAGCGGATGGCCTTCCGCAGCGCCGGGTACTGGGATGTCACCGCCGAACTCGATGCCAGCGTGTCCGACCCGCAGGCCACCCCGCCGCGGTTCACCGCGAAACTCAACACCGTCGACGGGCGTCGGGTGGCGGCAGGCCGCGACTTCGACTCCCTGGGTGGGGTCAAGAAGCCCGACGAGGTCCTGGTGCTCGACGAGGCCGCCGCAGGGGCGCTGGCCAGTGGCCTGCGTGGGGCCCAGCTGGCCGTCTCGTCGGTGGAACAGAAGCCCTACACCCGCAAGCCCTATCCGCCGTTCATGACGTCCACGCTGCAGCAGGAGGCCGGCCGCAAGCTGCGGTTCTCCTCCGAGCGCACCATGAGCATCGCGCAGCGGCTGTACGAGAACGGCTACATCACCTACATGCGTACCGACTCGACGACACTGTCGGAGTCGGCGATCACTGCGGCGCGCAACCAGGCCGGCCAGCTTTACGGCCAGGAGTACGTGCACCCGACCCCGCGCCAGTACACCCGCAAGGTGAAGAACGCGCAGGAGGCCCACGAGGCGATCCGGCCCTCCGGTGACGTGTTCCAGACCCCGGGACAGCTGCACAGCGCGCTGGACAACGACGAGTTCCGGCTCTACGAGCTGATCTGGCAGCGCACGGTGGCCTCGCAGATGGCCGACGCGCGTGGCACCACTCTGAGCCTGCGGATCGCCGGGCAGGCGTCCTCGGGTGAGCAGGTGGTCTTCAACGCCTCCGGTCGCACGCTGACCTTCCCGGGCTTCCTCAAGGCCTACGTGGAGAGCCTCGACGAGCAGGCCGGCGGCGAGGCAGACGACGCCGAGAGTCGGCTGCCCAACCTGACCCAGGGCCAGCGGGTGGATGCCGCCGACCTGACCGCCGACGGCCACACCACCTCACCCCCGGCGCGCTATACCGAGGCCTCGCTGATCAAGGCGCTGGAAGAACTCGGCATCGGGCGCCCGTCGACGTACAGCTCGATCATCAAGACGATCCAGGACCGCGGCTACGTGCACAAGAAGGGCAGCGCCCTGGTGCCGTCCTGGGTGGCGTTCGCGGTGATCGGCTTGCTGGAGCAGCATTTCGGGCGCCTGGTGGACTACGACTTCACCGCTGCCATGGAGGACGAGCTCGACGCGATCGCCTCGGGCAATGAGCGACGTACCAACTGGCTCAACAACTTCTACTTCGGTGGCGAGCACGGCGTCGAAGGATCGATCGCCCGCGCGGGCGGCCTCAAGCAGCTCGTGGGCGGCAATCTGGAGGAGATCGACGCGCGACTGGTCAACTCCATCAAGCTGTTCGACGACGAAGAGGGTCGCGCCGTCAACGTCCGGGTCGGCCGCAACGGGCCGTACCTGGAGCGGATGATCGCCGATCCGGACAATCCCGGCGAGCTGAAGCCGCAGCGCGCCAACCTCAAGGACGAGCTGACGCCCGATGAGCTGACTCTCGAGTTGGCCGAAAAGGCTTTCGCCACACCGCAAGAGGGTCGTTCGCTGGGTGTCGATCCAGAGTCCGGGCACGAGATCGTGGCCAAGGACGGCCGTTACGGTCCGTACGTGACCGAGGTCCTGCCCGAGCCGCCGGAGGATCCCGAAGACGGTGTGGCGGCGAAGAAGGGCAAGAAGCCGACCGGTCCGAAACCGCGCACCGGTTCGTTGTTGCGCACGATGGACCTGGAGACGGTGACGCTGGAGGACGCCCTCAAGCTGCTGTCGCTGCCGCGCGTCGTCGGTGTGGACCCCGCCAACAACGAGGAGATCACCGCCCAGAACGGCCGCTACGGCCCGTATCTGAAGCGCGGCAACGATTCTCGTTCGCTGGCCACCGAAGAGCAGATGTTCACCATCACTCTGGACGAGGCGCTGAAGATCTACGCCGAGCCCAAGCGGCGCGGCCGGCAGGGTGCGGCCACCCCGCCGCTGCGTGAACTCGGCAACGATCCGGTGTCGGAGAAGCCGATGGTGATCAAGGACGGCCGGTTCGGTCCCTACGTCACCGACGGCGAGACCAACGCCAGCCTGCGCAAGGGCGATGACGTGCTGTCGATCACCGATGCCCGCGCCTCCGAACTGCTCGCTGACCGGCGCGCCCGCGGCCCGGTGAAGAAGGCGGCCAAGAAGGCGCCGGCGAAGAAGGCCGTCAAGAAGGCCGCCGCGAAGAAGGCGCCCGCCAAGAAGGCCGTCAAGAAGGCTTAGCTCGACAACGCGCGGTGGTACGACCGCGCGGGCCGGGCCAGCTGAGTGGGGGCCTTACGGCCGCGCAGCTCGACGATCTCGCCGACATCCCAGCACAGGGCTTCGGCGTCGAGCGCACCGCTGACCGCGATGGCCGAGGCGAGCACATGGCCCACCTCCAGCTTCGCCAGCTCGGTGAGCCGGGCGGCCTCGTTCACCGGATCGCCGATCACGGTGTACTCGAAGCGGGCCTGCGCGCCGATATGGCCGGCGATCGCCCGTCCGGCCGAAACGCCGATACCGAACTCGGTCTGCCCCAACACGTTCACCAGTTCGTCGTGCAGCTCGCGGGAGGCCGCCAGCGCGGCCCCGGAGGCGTCGGGGTGTTCGATCGGGGCGCCGAAGATGGCCAGCGCGGCGTCACCCTGGAACTTGTTGACGAACCCGCCGTGCTTGTTCACGGTGTCGACGATGACGCGGAAGAACTCGTTGAGCAGGTTGACGACCTCGGAGGCGGGGATCGTGGAGGCCAGCTGCGTCGAGCCGACCAGGTCGACGAACAGCACCGCAACATCGCGTTCCTGGCCGCCCAGTTCGGTCCCGCGTTCCAGCGCGCGGCGGGCCACATCCTCGCCGACGTACCGGCCGAACAGATCCCGCAGGCGCTGCCGTTCGGCCAGATCGCGCACCATGTCGTTGAAGCCGGCCTGCAGCAGGCCCAGCTCGCTGGCGTCGTAGATCTGCATGTGGGCGTTGTAGTTTCCGCGCTGCACCTCGCCGAGGGCCCAGCGCAGCTGGCGCAGCGGGTCGGCGATAGACATCGAGACCAGCACGGTGCCGACCAGGCCGATGAGCAGCGCAGCGATGGCCAGCAGCAGGATCGGGGTGGTCAGCTTCTCGGCGGGCGCATTGAGGACACCGAACTTGCTCGCCACCACCGCCAGCACGATCGCCAGGATGGGCACCCCGGTGGACAGCACCCAGGTGAGCACCTGGCGCAGGATGACCCCGGGTGCCCGGAAGTTCTCCGGGACGCCGGTGCGCAGCGCGGCGACCGCCACCGGGCGCAGCACTCGCTCGGACTGCAGATAGCCGATGATGGCGACCGCGGTGGCGCCCAGCGCGGTCGCGACCGCGACGACGGGGGCCGACTTACTGGCCACCGGCCAGCTCGCCACGATGAAGACGATGGAGCCCAGGCACCAGTTGGTGACGTTGATGACCGACCGGTAGAAGGGCATCTTCAGCGCCCGGACCCGGGCCACCTCGGTGATGGTGGTGGAGGTGTCACCGAGCAGCGTGTCGCGGCGTTGCCAGCGGATCACCGGGATGAGCATCCGCAGGGTGATGTACGCGGCGATGGTGAACGAGACGAAGAGGTAGGCCAGGAAGACCGCCAGGTTGAACGCCGGAAGCTCCTGGAGCTGGATGCGGTCCTCGGGCGGCAGACCGTAGCGCAGGAAGCCCAGGACCAGCAGTGCACCGATGATATCGGCCTGCACCATGCCCAGCCCGAACACCGGCCATGGCGTGCGGGCCACCCAACGGACGAACGCGCTGACGCGTCCTACCAGTGTCACCTCCGCACTCACCCGTTCACCGTATCGGTCAAGGGGGACGTGTTGCGCCGGTGAGCCCGTGTCGTGTCGGCCGGTGCCACTACTGTTGACCGGTGCATAGCGGTGTTTTTTCGCGTCTGGTGGGCCAACACCTCGTCGAGGAGGAGCTGCTCGCAGCCGCCAGATCCGCTCGTGGTGAAAAGTCTCACAGCGGACTCACAGCCGGCGGTATGACGCATGCCTGGCTGATCACCGGTCCGCCCGGTTCGGGCCGTTCGATCGCCGCGCTGTGCTTCGCCGCCGCGCTGCAGTGCACATCGGAGGGTGAGCCGGGCTGCGGTGAGTGCCGCCCGTGCACCACGACCATGGCGGGCACCCACGCGGATGTGCGCCGGATCATTCCTGAGGGGCTGTCCATCGGGGTGAAGGAAATGCGCGAGATCGTGCAGATCGCGTCGCGGCGGCCCGGAACCGGACGATGGCAGATCGTCGTGGTCGAAGATGCCGACAGGCTTACCGAGGGCGCAGCGAATGCACTGCTCAAGGTGGTGGAGGAGCCACCGCCGTCGACGGTGTTCCTGTTGTGCGCGCCGTCGGTGGATCCCGAGGACATCGCGGTCACCCTGCGGTCGCGGTGCCGGCACGTCCCGCTGGTGACACCGCCGACCGCGTCGATCGCCGAGGTGCTGACCGAGCGCGACGGGATCGGCGTCGAGATGGCGACCTGGGCGGCGTCGGTCAGCGGGGGACATGTGGGCCGCGCCCGGCGGCTGGCGACCGATCCGGAGTCCCGGGTGCGCCGCGAGCGCGCGTTGAGCCTGGCGCGGGACGCCGCGACGCCGTCGCGCGCGTTCGGCGCCGCGGAGGAACTGGTGGCCACCGCCGAGGCGGAGGCCAAGGCGTTGACCGTCGACCGCAACGAGAGCGAGGCCGAGGAACTGCGGACCGCGCTGGGCGCCGGCGGCACCGGTAAGGGCACCGCGGGCACGATGCGCGGTGCCAGTGGCGCGATGAAACAGCTCGAGGCGCGGCAGAAATCTCGGCAGACGCGGGCCGGCCGGGACGCGCTCGATCGGGCGCTGATGGACCTGGCCACCTACTTCCGCGACGCGCTGGTGGTGTCGGCGGGCGCCGGCGGCGTTGCGGCGAACCACCCGGACATGGCCGAGAAGGTGGGCGCGATGGCCGCGCACGTGGCGCCGGACAAGCTGCTGCGCTGTATCGAGGCCGTGCTGGACTGCCGGGAGGCGCTCGCGATCAATGTGAAGCCGAAGTTCGCCGTCGACGCGATGGTGGCGACGGTCGGGCAGGCCCTGAAAACCTGAGTTGGGTCGTGGGTGGGCGCTGTCGTAGACTCGTCCCGCCTGCTTAGGCAGGCGCGCCACCTTAGCTCAGTCGGTAGAGCAATTCACTCGTAATGAATAGGTCAGGAGTTCGATTCTCCTAGGTGGCTCCACTCAGCACAGAGTTGTCGTACACCTGTGCGATGGTGACATCATGGCGGTCGATACGACGAGGTCACCCACCTACCAGGCCGGTGTCGCAGCGACTTCGTCGAAATCGATCATCAGGTCCTACAGGTTTGCGTTGGATCCGACACCTCTGCAATGCGATGCGCTTCGATCGCACTGCGGCGCTCAGCGGTTTGCCTACAACTGGGGACTGCGCGCCGTACGAGCAAATCTTGAGCAGCGCGCCGCCGAGCAGACCTATGGTCTAAGCGGGGACGAACTGACTCCGTACGTCAACTGGTCGGCCTACGGACTTCGCAAGCATTGGAACACCGTGAAGGACGGTGCGGCGCCGTGGTGGCGGGAGAACTCCAAGGAGGCCTATGCTTCTGGCCTCGCGAACCTTGCTGCTGCGCTGCTGAATTGGCAACGATCGAAATCACTGAATGGCAGGGGGCGGGCGGTACGGTTCCCTGTCTTCAAACGCCGGACCGATGCGCTCACGTGCAGGTTTTCCACAGGCGCGATGGGATTGATCGGCGCCGACAGGCGGCATGTAAGGATTCCGCGGGTGGGAATTGTCCGGACGCACGAATCTACTAGGAAACTCGCACGGAGAGTGAGTAGTGGTTCCGCCCGAATACGTTCCGCGACGGTGAGTTTCTCTCGCGGAAGGTGGTTCGTTTCGTTCTCGGTCGAAATTCACGCACCTGCTGTAGTTGGTGGACACGCACGCCCTGCAGTTGGCGTTGACCTGGGACTGACAAATTTGGCGGTCGTTTCGATTCCTCTTCCTCCGGTGTCGGATAGCGACGGAGTCGTGGTGAATCCGCAGCGGCTGGAGACCGGGCAGGCGAAGCTCCGCCGGTTGGAACGACAGGCCGCACGACGCCGAGGCCCGGACAAGGTCAAGCGGATACCGCCATCGAAGCGATGGCTGAAGTCGAGGCTCAAGAGCGAAAGAACACACGCTCGAATAGCCAATGCTCGATCTGACACCCTTCACAAGGTCACGACCGCGGTTGTTCGCGCCGCTGGAACCATCGTGATCGAAGACCTCAACATTGCCGGGATGATTCGGAATCGCAGTCTCGCTCGTCGTATTGCGGGGGCATCTTGGGGTGAGATGCGGCGGCAATTCACCTACAAAGCGGCTTGGAATGGAGTGGAGCTCGTAGTAGCTGATCGCTATTATGCCAGCACGAAAATTTGCTCTGCATGCGGCGCAGTGAAAGCCAAACTGCCGCTATCAGAGCGCACATATCGTTGTGGGCATTGTGGATTGGTACTGAACCGAGATGTCAATGCCAGCCGCAACCTTGTCGCACTAGCGGCAGAAACTACTGGTGTCACGTCCTCCCCGAGTTGCGGGGCGACGTTAAACGAGCCCGCTGGAAACTCTGGTAAGACCGATGTTGTCGGCAATGGGTATCGCCACGGGAAGTCCCAAACGGACAATGTCGCTTAGTAATACGCGGCTGCCAGTTGAGCTTGCTTACTGGTAACGGTTCGATTCCCCTGGGTGGCTCCTCCACCTTGCCTTTCAGGGCCTTATGGCCTCGCGCCAGGCCAGCGGATTCAACTCCCGGTACGGGTCGTCTTCGCGAATCTCCTGTAACTCGGAAAGCACCGTCTCCAGCGACGTCTGGGTCCGTTGTTTGACGGTGTCCGCCCACTCCGACGCGGACACTCCGGCCGGCCTGGTGGTATCGATCGGTTCGGCGAAGCGCAGGTACATCCGCTGTGGGCGGGGAATCATGGTGGGGCCGACACCGTGCAGCAGTGGCATCGCCATATCGCTGGGCGCACCGAGCACCTTGGCGAGGCCCTGGCTGAACCGTCCCCACAGCCCGTCGCGGGTGGTGAGGCTGCGATACACGTCGTCGCCGCCGAGGAGCCCGGCCGGCACGATGGGGTAGTCGTGCTCGGCGGAGATGCGGGCGAATCCGGACCGCCCCTGCCAGCGCAGGGTGTTCTCCTCGCCTTTGAACTTCGCGATCTCGCGTCCGCCGCCGGGGAACACCAGGATCGTCTGGTCGTGGGCCATCAGCGCACCCGCGGATTCCGGTGAACCGACCGTCGCGCCGCAGGCAGCCAGCAGATCCGCCGCCGGGCCGGGCATCCTGCCGAAACCCCGGTCGGTCAACGGCCTTACCAGCGTGCCGATTTCGCGGCGCACCACATACGGGATCAGGAATCCCTCGGTGCCGGACTGGGTGTGGTTGCCCACCAGGAGGAATCGTCCGTCCCGGGGCAGATGCCCGAGTCCGTCGACATAGGGCCGCCAGAGGTCGATGAGCGGGGCGGCGTTGTCGGCGACCGTCTCGACCACCCGGCGAATCGCCTGGATGCGGCCGGGCTGGTCCATCAGCCTCTGGGAGTCGGTCATGACGGTCATGACTCCACGGTATCGACCAGCGGGATTACCGCCGGTCAGAGCCTATCCGGCCCTGCGCTGCGACTCCTTGCGCTCGGCGAGCCGCCGCCACAGATCCTCGAGGTCGATATCGTTGGGCTGTCGCGGCCGGCGTTGATGGAACATCGTGTCGTCATGGCTGGCCGGGCAGTGAAACCGGTGCAGCTGCAGGCATTTCGCCGGCCACCGTGCCTCGTGCTCGTCCTCCAGGTCGATCACCTGACGCGTCGAGCGCCGGATGGCGAACCGGTTGCCGGCCGCGCTCTCCTCGGTGGCGAACATCTCGGCGTCGAACAGTCGCCAGCCGCCGTAAGCCATCTGCAGCCAGACCGTGTCGGTGCTGCAGTGCTTGCACGGCGCGACCACCGACGGTCGCGAGTCTGCCCGGTCCATGTGTTCAGGCTAGGGACAGCCACCGACAAGTCGGGTCCGCACACGCCGTGGCGGGCGAACTATCGGGGCGCCACGAATCCGATCGGGCCGGAGGCGATGCACACCGACAGCGCGGCGGTGTTCGCGCTCACCCTGACGGCGTCACCTGCTCCGGACAATCGCACGAACACCCGGTTCAGCCCGGGGTGCACCGGAACCTTGACCGGCACGCCCTCGGTCAGTGACATGGTCAGCGACCCCTCGCTGTTGGCCAGGTAGTTGATCTCCGCGGTCCAATCCGCGGGCAACAGCGGCCCGTCCAGCGGCATCACCACCTCGGAGTCCTCGGTCTGCACCAGGTAGCCGCAGTGCGGCGCGGGCCCGGGGACGATGGTGCGCACCCAGGTCACCAGCGCGTCGCGCAGCCGCCCGGTGCTGTCGAGGACCCGTAGTTCGGTTGTGGCGCTGCTGAATTCGGGTCGATGGGGCAGCAACGCGAACATGTGACTGGCCAGATTCTCCGGGGCGGCCACCCGCTGCATGATCATCGGGTCGACCTCCTGGTCCAGCAGGGGCGCCCCGAGGGGGTCCACCGCGGCCAGCCCGGCGCGCGCATTGTCCAGGTAGCCCGGCACCGGGCTGTCCTGCCAGACCCGCAGGAAGGTCATCGTCGAGTACAGGCTGCTGCCGACGAACGCGGCCGCCACCACCAGGACCACCACGGACCGGGAGGTCGAGGCATCGAGGCGTCGCGAGGACGCGCGGTTCGGGGCGCAGAAGGCCACCGCGCTGAGCAAGGCCAGCACCACCACCAGATCGGGCAGATACCGCAGCGTCTGGGCCAGTTCCAGTGCGGTGAACTGCGATGAGCGCATCAGGTAGATCGGCACCTGGCAGGCCACGGCGTAGCCGACCGCGGCCAGCCACACCGGGCCGATGCGCTCCTTGCGGGCCAGCGAGACCGCCATCACGGCCGCCAACACCAGCCAGCCCAGCACCATCGCCGTCACCGATGGCGTCGCCCACGGGGACGCCGGCGCCCAGCGCTGCCAGTCCCACGGCCCACCGGCCAGCCCGGGCACGATGCCGTGGGTGACCGAACGCAGGAGCAGATCCCAAGTCATGCCGAGGTCCAGCGACCACCGCTGCTGGTCGACCACGACGAGGTAGACCCCGATCCAGGCGGCGGTCACTGCGAGCAGCCCGATCCAGAGCCGTAAGCCGCGCCGCCAGACCTGCGCGACGGAGGCACCGGTCACCCAGGCCAGCAGTGCGGCCACCGCGAAGGCCACGAACGGAATGACCGCAGACTTCTCGAAGAACAGCAGCCCGCCGGCATACACCAGGACACCGGTCACGGCGTAGCGCCGATTCCCGGTGCGCACCAACAGGACCGCGTCGGCGCACACCCAGGCCAGCGCGGCCAGCATGGGCAGCGAATTCAGTCCGGCCGCCCACCAGGCGAACCCGGGCACGGTCAGCGGGGTGAACAGCGCGAAGGTCAGCGGTATCAGCAGCACCGGGCGCCAGCCCAGGATGACCTGCAGCGCGCGCAGCAGCGCCGCCGAAGCCAGCAGCTGCAGCACCACCAGGCTGATCGCCGGCCCGACCCACTGCAGCGGGGCCAGCCGGGTGATGGCGCCGGCCACCAGGAAGGCTCCCGGCATCACATGCCCGTCGTGATCGTCGAACAGGTACTGCGCGGACAGCAGGCTCTGGGTTCCCGCGCGCCCGACCAGGATGAGGTCGTCCCAGTAGAAGTCGCCACCGAAGGCCAGCACCGACCGGATCAGCAGCTGCACCGCGATCAGCGCGACGGCACTCCGAGCGACCCAGTTCATCGGTTGCGACTGTACGGAGGGCGTGCAGAACCGCTCGCGCGGCTACAGTGGGCCGGTGCGCACACTGGTCACCGGAGCTGCCGGATTCATCGGATCGACCCTGGTCGATCGCCTGCTCGCGGACGGGCACACCGTCGCCGGAGTGGACGATCTGAGCACCGGACGCCGCTCCAACCTGGCCGCTGCCGAGCAGAACCCCCACTTCACTTTCGTCGAGGCCGATATCGTCGACGCCGATCTGGCGGCCATCCTGGCCGACGCCGATCCCGAGGTGATCTTCCATCTCGCCGCGCAGATCTCGGTCCGGCATTCGGTGGACAACCCGCAGTTCGATGCCACGGTCAACGTGGTCGGCACCATCCGGCTGGCCGAGGCGGCCCGCGCCCAGGGCGTCCGCAAGATCGTGCACACCTCCTCGGGTGGCTCGGTCTACGGCACTCCGCCGGTCTTTCCGACCAGCGAAGAGGTTCCCACCGACCCGGCGTCGCCGTACGCGGCCAGCAAGGTCGCCGGCGAGGTCTACCTCAACATGTTCCGCAATCTGTACAACCTGGACTGCTCGCACATTGCGCCCGGCAATGTCTACGGCCCGCGCCAGGACCCGCACGGCGAGGCCGGCGTGGTGGCGATCTTCGCCAAGGCGCTGCTGGCCGGGTCCACCACCAAGATCTTCGGTGACGGCACCGACGGCCGCGACTACGTCTACGTCGATGATGTGGTGGACGCCTTCGTGCGGGCCTCCGGGGACGTCGGCGGCGGTCTGCGGTTCAACGTCGGTACCGGTGTCACCACCAGTGTCGCCGACCTGCACAGCGCGATCGCCAAGGCTGTCGGGACCTCCGATGAACCGGAGTACCACCCGGCCCGCCTGGGCGACCTGCGCAAGTCCCAGCTCGACATCACCCGCGGTGAGCAGCTGCTGGGCTGGGTGCCCCAGGTCGGCATCGACGAGGGCATCGAGCGGACCGTGGACTACTTCCGCAACGAGTCCTGAGTTTTTCCCGGCCGTATTTCAGAAAAGATAGCGACCGCTCGCTATCTAACCTAGGCTGCGGTCATGTCCTATGACGTGATCATCCGCAACGGCCTGTGGTTCGACGGCACCGGACGCCCGCCGCTCACCCGCACCCTGGGGATCCGCGACGGCCTGGTCGCCGAGGTGTCCGCCGCCCCGCTGGACGTGACCGGCTGCCCCGAGGTCATCGACGCGACCGGCAAGTGGGTGATCCCCGGCTTCATCGACGTGCACACCCACTACGACGCCGAGGTGCTGCTCGACCCCGGGCTGCGGGAATCGGTGCGCCACGGCGTGACCACCGTGCTGCTCGGCATGTGCTCGCTGTCCACCGTGTACGCCGACACCGAGGACGCCGCCGACCTGTTCAGCCGGGTCGAGGCCGTGCCCCGCCAGTTCGTGCTCGGCGCGCTGGCCGAACACAAGACCTGGACCAACCCCGCGGAGTACGTGGCCGCCATCGACGCGTTACAGCTCGGCCCGAACATCGCCTCGCTGCTGGGGCACTCCGATCTGCGCGCCTCGGTGCTCGGACTGGACCGCGCCACCACCCGCGATGTGATTCCCACCGATGCCGAACTGGAGACGATGGCGCAGCGCCTCGACGCCGCACTGGACGCCGGGATGCTCGGCATGTCCGGGATGGACGCCGCCATCGACAAACTCGACGGCGACCGGTTCCGCTCCCGCGCGCTGCCCTCGACGTTCGCCACCTGGCGGGAACGCCGGCGGCTGATCAAGGTGCTGCGCCGGCACGGCCGCATCCTGCAGAGCGCACCGAATGTCGCGAAAGTGGCCGAGGCGCTGAACTTCTTCCTGGAGAGCAGCGGTCTGTTCGGGCGCAGGCGCGCCGTGCGGATGAGCCTGCTGGTCTCCGCCGACGCCAAGTCCTCGCCCGGCGCCGTCCACATCCTGGGGCCGGGCGTCCGGCTGTTGAACCGGATCCTGGGCGCGAAGGTGCGTTTTCAGCATCTCCCGGTGCCGTTCGAATTGTATTCCGACGGCATCGATCTGCCGGTGTTCGAGGAGTTCGGCGCAGGCACAGCTGCTCTGCATCTGCGCGATCAGCTGGACCGCAACAAGCTGCTCGCCGACCCCGAGTACCGGCACCGGTTCCGCAGGTCCTTCGACCGGCGCAAGCTCGGACCCGCGTTGTGGCACCGCGACTTCCACGACGCCAAGATCGTCGAATGTCCCGACGCATCGCTGATCGGCAAGAGCTTCGGCCAGATCGCCGATGAGCGCGGTATCCATCCGCTGGACGCCTTCCTGGATGTGCTCGTGGAGAACGGTGAACGCAACGTGCGCTGGACCACCATCGTGGCCAACCACCGCCCCAAGCAACTCGACAAGCTCGCCAATGAGCCGTCGGTGCACATGGGTTTCTCGGATGCCGGTGCGCACCTTCGCAATATGGCGTTCTACAACTACGCGCTGCGCCTGCTCAAGCGGGTGCGCGACGCCGATGTGGCGGGCCGGCCGTTCATGACGCCGCAGCGTGCGGTGCACCGGCTGACCGCCGAGGTGGCTGACTGGTTCGGGCTGGACGCAGGCACCCTGCGCTGCGGTGACCGGGCCGACTTCGTGGTGATCGACCCTGCCGCGCTGGATGATTCGGTGAACGCCTACCACGAGGCGACGGTGCCCTTCTACGGTGACCTGAGTCGGATGGTGAACCGCAACGATGAGACCGTCATCGCCACCGGCGTCAACGGTCAGGTGGTGTTCACCCGCGGCGAGTTCCGCGAGGGCTATGGCACCACAATCAGATCCGGCCGCTATCTGCGGGCCGGGATGACCGCACCGGCTGCGGTCTAGGGATGGCCCGGACCCAACAGCAGCGCCGTGCGGACACCATCGCGCGGCTCCTCGACGCCAGCATCGAGACCATCGTCGAGATGGGTTACGCCCGGGCGTCGGCGGCGATCATCGCCAGACGGGCCGGTCTGTCGGTCGGTGCGCTGTTCCGGCATTACCCGACCATGGGTGACTTCATGGCCGCCACCGGTCATGAGGTGCTGCGCCGTCAGCTCGAGCGGTTCAGCAAGCAGGTCGCCCAGATACCGCCAGGTGAACCCGCACTTCCCGCAGTGCTTCTGGTGCTGCGCGACGTCACCGCCAGCGACACCAATGCGGTGCTCTACGAGCTGATGGTGGCCGCCCGTACCGACGAGAAGTTACGGGCCACGCTGCACGACGTGCTCACCGAGTACAGCGCGAAGATCTTCGAGACCGCCGGCGCCGTCACGCCGACCGATCAACTCTCCGATGACACCCGGGCCGCGGTCACGGCGATCCTGACGAACACCTTCGACGGTGCGGCGATCCTGCGGCCGGTGCTGCCGGACCCGGATTTCGAGGCCCGCAAGCTCGCGGTACTCGCCGATATGCTCAGTCGCTACTGAGACTGCTCGGGTGCGCGGGCACCCTCGAGTGCCACGGCCCTGGCCAGTTGGGCGTAGCGCAGTTCGAGATCCTTGAACCGCAGATAGGTGCTCAGCGTGGTGAACAGGAACGCGATGACCAGTGCGTACTCCAGCAGATCCGCGCCGCGGGCCACGCCGAGCTTGTTCGCCAGCAGGGTGGTGTCGTCGGGCCGCAGGATCGCGTACACCGCCGCCACCGCGAACAGCAGATATCCGACCTTCACCCAGGCCTTGGCGCGGGCGCTGCGGCGTGAGCGCAGCAGATACACCAGCAGTGTGATGACCGCCGCGATCAGCAGCAGCTGAATCCAGTTCATCGCGGCATCCTTCCTCGCAGCAGGCCGTCGAAGACGATGTTGACGCCGTTGATCAGCGGTTGTCCCTTGGATTTCGAGTAGTCCGTGTACAGGATCTCCACAGGTTCTTCGGCCACCCGCCAATGCTTTTCGCCGGCGAGTGTGATGATCTCCGACGCGTGGCTCATCCCGTTCATGGTGATGTCCAGCTCCTCGGCGACCTTCCGGTTGAACACCCGCAGACCGTTGTGCGCATCGGTCAGGCCCAGCGCCCGGCTCCGCGGGCTCAACCACGCCGCGGCGCGCAGCACGAACCGCTTGACGGGCGGGGTGTGGCTGACGGCACCGCCGGCGAACCGGGTACCGATGATGAGATCGACGTCCTCGGTGGCCAACCGGTCGATCATGGCGACGACGTCCTTGATGCGGTGCTGGCCATCGGCGTCGAACGTCACGAAGACCGCGGCGCCCGGCCGGCTGCGGGCGTATTCGACGCCGGTCTGAATGGCCGCTCCCTGACCGAGATTCACCGGATGCCGCACCAGATGTGCGCCGGCCCTGGCTGCCGCGTCGCCGGTGCCGTCCTGGCTGCCGTCATCGACGCACACCACGTTGGGCAGGACCGCGCGGATATCGGCGAGCACGTCGGTGATGACGCTCGCTTCGTTGAAGGCGGGGACGATGACCCAGACGTCCGGGTACGGCGTGTCGATGCGGACCAAACTACACGCGATCGGCGGTGGCCAGCGCGTACAGGTGCACGGCGATTCCCACGATCGGCCCGCACAGCAGCGCCACGATGGTCCGCGTTTCCAGGCCCAGCGGAAGCAGTAGCAGCGCGATCGCGGCCAGCGTGGCGCCGACCCACCCTGCCGCGTACGCGCGGTGCAGCGCCGCCGCCACGGCGGCCGCACCGGTCAGGGTCAGCAGCGCGATGGCCACCGCACCCGCGGTGAACCAGGCCAGCAACCCGCCCGCGGCCTGATAGTCGGGGCCGAACGCGCTGCGCAGCAGCCACGGCCCGGCCCACCAGGCGGCCAGCACGCCGAGGCCGCCGATCGCGGTCACTGCCGCGGCCGGAACCACCAGGGCGTGCAGACGGCGGTGGCTCTGGTCCACGAAATGCGCGATCAGGTTGCCCTGCATGGCGGTCAGCGGCACCAGCAGCGGCGCCCGGGTGAGCGTGACCGCGAGGATGACGACACCGCCGGCGGCGCCCAGTTCGGGGGTGGTCGCCTTGAGCAGCACCGGGAAACCCATGATGAGGACGGCGCTGGCGCCGGCCGCGGCCACCGAGTGGAAGGCTCCGGTGAGAAAGGTGCGTGCGCTGCCCGCGGCCGTCAGCCGGGCCGCTTCGCGGGTGGCAGGCGACAGCGCCAGCAGGATCAGCCATGCCACCGAACCGGCCACGGTGGCCCACAGGAATCCGGCCAGCCCCCAGCCCAGTACGAAAGCGGCCGCGGCGACCGCCACCCGGATGGCGGCATCGGTCACCATCAGCGACCCGTACTGCGTCCAGCGGTCCACCCCGGCGAGCATCCCGAGCAGCGTTGCGTGCAGGCAGAATCCGGCCAGTCCGACGCTGAGCAGGACCACGCTCAGCAGCTGGTCGGCGGTGAACACATGGGCCGACCACAGCGGCGCGGTGGCAACGATGAGCAGTGCGGCGCCGATGCCGACGACGGCGGCGATCCGCATCGGCCTGGTGGTCTCGGCCGGGGGGAGGTGCTGGCCGCGCATCGCGCGGACCTCGCGGGTGGATTCCTGCAGCAGGCCGTTGGCGGCGCCGCTGACCAGACCGAACGCCCCCCAGAACACCCCGAACAGGGAGAACCCGGCGGGTTCCAGATCACGGGCGGCCAGATAGAGCACGGCGTACCCACACAGCGCGGACAGTGCGGTGGCGAGACCGACGCGGGCGACGCTTCCCCGCGTCACCGGGCCCCTCGCCGGCACTGCCGCGCTGGCGTCGGTCACAGGTCCGGTACGTCCTTGGAGTACAGCCAGCGGTCCCACAGCGGGCGCAGGGACACGTCGGCGTGATTGGCCGCCAGTCCGGTGAAGTCATCGGTGACGGCGGTGCTGTGCCGGTAGCGGGTCGTCCAATCGCGAAGCAGCGCAAAGAAATTGTCATCGCCGATCACGCCGCGCAGGGCGTGCAGGGTGAGCGCGCCGCGCTTGTACACCCGGTCGTCGAACATGTCGGCCGGGCCGGGGTCGGTCAGCAGCAGATTCTGCGGTGAATCCCGCAGCTTGCGGTGATAGGACCGCGCCCGCTCGTCGGCGCCGGGGCCGCCGGACTCCTCGGACCACAGCCACTCCGCGTAGCAGGCGAAGCCCTCGTGCAGCCAGATATCGCGCCAGCGCCGCACCGTCACCGAGTTGCCGAACCACTGGTGGGCCAGTTCGTGGGCGATCAGCCGTTCCGCGGTGCGCCTGCCGTCGCAGTGATTGGCGCCGAAGATCGAAAGTCCCTGCGCCTCAAGCGGTATCTCCAGATCGTCATCGGTGACGACGACGGTGTAGCCCCCCTCCAGTGGGTAGGGCCCGAACTGGCGGGTGAACAGCTTCATCATCTGGGGTTGGCGGCCGAAATCGTGTTCAAAGTTGCGCCGCAACCGATCTGGGAGCACCGCGTGCATCGGCACCGGGCTCTTCTGCAGCCGGTGGCGGCTGTACTCACCGATCTGCAGGGTGATGAGGTACGTCGAGGTGGGCTCGGCCTGCTCGTACACCCAGGTGGTGTGGCTGGCCCGCACCTGCTTGGACAGCAGTTCACCGTTGGCCAGCGCGTAGTACGGGCTGTCGGTGCTGATCCGGATGTGGAAGCTGGCCTTGGCGGCCGGGTGGTCGTCACACGGGAACCAGGACGCGGCGCCGTTGGGCTGCCCGGCCACCAGGGCGCCGTTGGACAGCTCCTCGAAACCGACCTCGCCCCACAGGGTTCGCAGCGGTCTGGGGGTTCCGCCGTAGCGGACCGCGATGGTCATCGCCGCACCGGCGGGCAGCGTGGACCCGAGCGTGACGTGCAGCTTGCCGCCCGTACATCGGAACTGCCCGGGCCGGCGGCCGTTGACCGTCACCTTCGACACCGACAGCGCGTCGGACAGATCCAGGGTGAAGGTGCGCAGTGCGGCCAGCGTGACCGCGGTGATCGTCACCGTCCCGGCGAGCCGGTTGATCGCCACCTTGTATTCGAGATCGAGTTCATAGCGCGACACCCGGTAGCCGAAATTGCCGTTACGGGGCAGATACGGGTCGATCACCGGGGGCTGGTGTGCCGCCTTGCGTGCGGCTTTCTTGGCGGGTCTCACTGGGCATGCTTCTTCGGCCGTTTGATCGTCCATGGTGCAATCGGGTTGCCCTGCCACCTGGTCCACGGCGGGACCTCGTCACCCCGCATCACCAGCGACGCCGGGCCGACGGTGGCTCCTTCGCCGATACGGGATGCCGGCAGCGCCACGCAGTGCGGGCCCAGCGTCGCACCCTCGTCGAGGATGACGGTGTCCATCCGCATGATCCGGTCGTGGAACAGGTGGGTCTGCACCACGCAGCCCCGGTTGACGGTGCTGGCGCTGCCGAGGGTGATCAGATCCGCCTCGGGCAGCCAGTAGGTCTCGCACCAGACCCCGCGGCCGATCTTTGCGCCGAGCCCGCGCAGCCAGATGTTCATCACCGGGGTGCCGGTCGCGGCCCGGGCGAACCACGGCGCGGCCACCGTCTCCACGAAGGTGTCCGATACCTCGTTGCGCCACACGAACGACGACCACAGCGGGTGTTCGATGGCGTCGATACGACCCACCACAAGCCATTTCGCGGCCACCGCGATGGCACCGGCCACCGCGCCGGCGATCAGCAGCACCAGGCCGCCGGCCAGGGCGGTCCAGCCGTAGCCGATCGCGTCGGCCAGGTGGTGCAGCGACGCCAGCACACCGACGCCGATCGCGAAGGTCACGATGACCGGGATGATGCGGCAGGTCTCCACCACCGAGCGCATCACCCGCAGCTTGACCGACGGGTTGAAGGTGCGGATCGCGTCGGCGGCAGTGGGTTTGCGGCGCAACCGGATCGGCGGGCTGCCCAGCCACGACGAGCCGGCCTTGGCCTTGTGCGGTGCCGCGGACAGCACCGCCACCAGGCCGTCGTCGGGGACCCGTCGTCCCGGCTGGGTGATACCGGAGTTGCCGAGGAACGCGCGCTTGCCGATGGTGGCCTTCGCGACGTGGATCCATCCGCCGCCGAGTTCGTAGGAGGCGACCATGGTGTCGTCGGCCAGGAACGCTCCGTCCTGCACCTCGGTGAATTTGGGCGTCAGCAGTGCGGTCGAGATCTCGGTGCCCTTACCGATTTTCGCGCCCAGCAGGCGCAACCACCACGGTGTCAGCAGGCTGGCGTAGATGGGGAACAGGTAGTTGCGCGCGGCGTCCATCAGCCGCTCGGTTGCCCACAACTGCCAGCCGACCCGGCTGCGCACCGGGTGATAGCCCTCGGTGAGGCCGGCCGCGAGCAGCCGCACCCCGATCACGGTCAGCACCGCGTACACCACCATCGCCACCAGGGCGGCGATCGGCGTCCAGGCCAGGGCCGGGATCAGCGCGTCGGCCGGGGTGGCGGTGCCGCGGACGGCCCAGCCCAGCACCGCGAGCCCAGCGGCCAGCGCCGCCAGCGGCAGCGCACCCAGCAGCATCGACGTCACGCTGTAGAAGGCCACCCACACCGGGGCGCGGCCGGGCCGCTCCAGCGGCCAGGGATGGCGTGCCTTACCGGATTTCGCAGCGGGTGAGCCCTTCCAGTACTGCCCGTTCTTCACCTTGCCGACCACACCGGAACCCGCGGCCACGTCGGCGTTCTTGCCGACCACCGCCCCCGGGAACAGGGTGGTGCGCGCGCCGATGGTGGAGTCGTTGCCCACGGTGATCGGCCCGACGTGGAATACGTCGCCGTCGATCCAGTGCCCGGTCAGGTCCACCTCGGGTTCGATGGAGCAGCGGTGGCCGAGGGTGAGCATGCCGGTGACCGGCGGCGCGGAGTGCAGGTCGACACCCTTGCCGACCGTATTGCCAAGGGCGCGTGCGTAATACACCAGCCACGGGGCGCCGGCCTGATTCTCCGCACCGCTGGCCTCGGCCAGCCGCTCGGCGAACCAGACGCGCAGATGCTCCGAACCGCCGCGGCGGTAGCTGCCCGGTTGCAGTCCGGACAGCAGGGTGCGGGCCCCCAGCACGGCGATTCCCATCCGGCCCGGCGGGGTGATGAAGATCAGGAACCCGGCGATGATCCACCACCAGTTCGCCGGTGCCGCCCAGGGCACCAGCTCGGTGGCGGCCGCGATGTTGTTGAGGATGGCCAGCCAGATCACCCATTGCAGGCCGGTCAGCGTCGCCAGCGGCACCGACAGCGCCACCTGCGTCAGCTGGGTGAGAACCGGTGTCGGTGCCACATCGCGGCGCACCACCTCCGGCGGCGGGGCCAGCTCGTCGAGGTAGCCGGCCAGCGATCCGAGCCGGGGATGGTCGTACAGGTCGGCGACGGTCACCTGGGGATAACGGCTTCGGACCGCGGTGACCAGCTGGGCCGCCGACAGCGAGCCGCCGCCCAGGGCGAAGAAATCGGCTTCCGGGCCGTCCACCGACGCGGCCAGCACATCGCGCCACAGGCCGGCCAGCCAGCCCATGGTGCCACCGAGGTCGGGCTCCTCCTCCGCGGCGGCGCCGGGCGGCGGCCACGGCAGCGCGTTGCGATCGACCTTGCCGGAGGTCCGGGTGGGCAGTTCGTCGAGCAGGACCAGCCGGGGAACCAGCGCCGCGGGCAGCGCGTCCGACAGCGCGGTGCGGGCCGCGGCAAGGTCGAACGCCGGGTCGGCGCTGGCGATGTAACCGACCAGCAGGGGAGTGCCGCTGGTGGTGCGGCGTACCGCGGCCGCCCCGCCGCTGACACCGGGCAGGTTCACCAGCGCGGCGTCCACCTCGCCCAGTTCGATGCGGCGTCCGCCGACCTTGACCTGGTCATCGGCGCGGCCCTGGAAGTACAGGCCGTCGGCCTCCAACCGCACCAGGTCCCCGCTGCGGTAGGCGCGCTCCCAGCCCAGCGAAGGCATGGCGGCGTACTTCTCGGCGTCCTTCTCGGGGTCCAGGTATCGGGCCAGGCCGACGCCACCGATGACGAGTTCGCCGGTCTCGCCCAGTCCGACCGGCAGCCCTTCCTTGTCGACGACGACGAGGTCCCAGCCGGGCAGCGGCAACCCGATGCTCACCGCGGACTTCCCGTCCAGCGGTGCCGCGCACGCCACCACGGTCGCCTCGGTGGGGCCGTAGGTGTTCCACACCTCGCGGCCGTCCACGGCGAGTCGTTCGGCCAGTTCGGGCGGGCAGGCCTCGCCGCCGAAGATCAGCAGCCGGACCGCTTCCAGCGCTTCGGCGGGCCACAGCGCGGCCAGGGTGGGCACGGTCGAGACGACGGTGATGTCGCGGGTCACCAGCCACGGCCCGAGGTCCATACCGCTGCGCACCAGCGACCGCGGAGCGGGCACCAGGCACGCACCGTGGCGCCAGGCCAGCCACATCTCCTCGCAGGACGCGTCGAAGGCCACCGACAGTCCGGCGAGCACCCGGTCACCGGGGCCCAAGGGGGCGTCCGTGAGGAACATCCGGGCCTCGGCGTCGACGAAGGCGGCGGCGTTGCGATGGGTGACCGCCACGCCCTTGGGTGTGCCGGTGGATCCGGAGGTGAAGATGATCCAGGCGTCGTCGCGGGTGAGCGGTGCCGCGGCGCGCCAGCCCCGCGAGGAACCCGGGCCGCGCACCAGGCCCGCGTCGGTGATGATCGCGACCACCTGTGCCTCACCGAAGACGAGCGCGGCGCGTTCCTCGGGATCGTCGGCGTCGACCGGGACGTAGGCGCCGCCGGTGGCCAGGGTGGCCAGGATCGCGGTGTAGAGCGCGTAGCTGCCCGAGGCCATCCGGATACCGATGCGGTCACCGCGGCCGATGCCGCGCGCCGCGAGCCACTGCACGCTCTCTTCGATATCGCTGACCAGCTCGGAATAGGTCAGCTGAACGTCGCCGTCGTCGATCGCGGGGGCATCCGGGAAACGGTTCGCGGTGTCGTAGAGGACGTCGATCAGGGTCCGCGGTGGAGCTGCCGCCGGGGAAAGAAGGTATTGGGTAGGGATGGCCTGCCCGGGCTCCGCTGTCACTGTTACAAACTACTAAGCCGGCCGACCGGCCCGCGCGCGGCGCGCTGCCCGAGCCTGTTCCCTTGAAGTCGTACTGATCGCAACCATTGGCCGCTCGCGGGCATGTTCCTACCGTGGGGGTGTGCGGTTATTCGTGGCAGATGAAGCGTGGAGTGAACTGACCTCCGGTCCCGAGCCGGTGGTCCGGGTGGCCGCCGACGACCTGCAGCAGGCGCGCCGGGCCCGCGACCGGCTCCGCGGCGGCGACGGACAGGTCGCCGTGATCCTGGACGTCAGGGTCGCCGTGGCCGGGGACGTCCGTGCCGCCTATGCCTCGCTGGGTCCCGACGAGTCCACCCGTGGCGTCCGCTATGCCGGCACCGTGAGTGGACTGGCCGGGCTGATCGCCGATATCGAGACCGCCGGGGTGGCCGACGGCGTCACGCTGGTGGGCGGGACCTCGCCGGCGGACCTGGCCGAGATCGGCCGCAGCGTGCTGACCCTTCTCGAACAGCGCCACCGCGCCGCCTAGGTTTTCAGCAGCTGCTCCAACGACATCGCCGCACCGTCGGCGACGGCCGTGTCGTAAGCGTCGTCACCGAGGGCCGCCCGGGCGGACCGCGCGGATTCGGCATGGTCGCCGTCGTAGACCGCGAAACGCACCGCCCCCTGTTGCCTGCGGAGCGCGTCGGCGGCCCCGAGCAGGCGGGCCGTTTCCCGAGCGTTGTCCGCGGCCAGCGACAGACAGTCCAGGACATCGGGCAGGGCGCCGTGGGCGTCGGCCTCGGCGGCCACCGAGAGTGCCCGGCGGGCGTCGAGTGCCGCGCCGTCCCGGTCGCCGGCGCGCAGCCGGCGTCGGGCACTGGTGGCGAGCACCGTGGCCAGATGCCAGCCCTGCATGGCCGGTGACACCTCGTCGATCCATTTCTCGGCCGCCCGCAGATCGCCGCGCGCGATGGCGATGTCACCGACCGGGTGCAGGTTCATCGAGGCCAGATGGTGGTGTTCGGCGAGCAGCTCGGTGGCCAGGCGGCTTGCCTCGTCGGCCGCCTCGACATTGCCGTCGGCCAGGTGCGCGGCCGCCACCGCCGCCCGTGCCTGACCCACCCACATGTCGCCGAGCCCCGCGGCCGCGGTCATTGCCGTGTTCGCCGACCGGCGGGCCGCATCGGTGTCGCCGCGGCGGGCCAGCACGTGGGCGCCGGTGATCAGTGCCTGCGCCCGGTGCAGCGGGTCCTTGCCCGCGGCCGAATCCATGGCGGTGGCCTCGCATTCGGCGGTGGCCCGCACCAGTTCGCCGGCCAGCATGGACGCCGCGCCGTAGCCCCAGCAGCGGCAGGCCCTCGCCACGTAACCCGCACCGATCGCGGTGGCGACCGCCAGGCCCTCCCCGCCGGCGATCCGCGCCGTCACCGGGTTCCCGGCGCCGGCGATCGCCGCATAGGCGCGCCAGCTCAGCAACTCGGCGAGATGCCAATCGTCGCCCAGTTGCCGGGCCAGCCCGATCGCCTCGTCGAAGTAGCGGTCCGCGGTGGCCCTGGTGAAGACCGAATTGCTGCAGCACGCGATCAGAGCGCGCAACAACAGCTCCGGATCGTCGAACTCCCGGGCCAGCAGCAGCGCGCTCTCGGCTTGTTCGAGGCCTTCGGCGGCGCGCACCGAGGCGTCCAGGAACATCTTGTCGGCGATGGCCCGGGCACGCGACGGAGTGCGTGCCGAGTCGCCGTCGCTCAGCGCCGCGGTGAACCATGCCAGTCCTTCGTGCACCAGCCCCCGCGCCAGCCACAGCGGCGGCAGCGAGGACGCCAGTTGCAGCGCGAGTGCATTGTCGCCGTTGCTCATGCTCCAGTCGAAAGCCGCACGGAGGTTGTCGATCTCGGTGTCCGCCTGGTCGATCCGCTGCGTCCGGTCCGGGGTTCCCGGGGCGCTGATGGTGGCGGCCATGGCGGTGTAGTGATCGCGGTGCTTGCCGCGCAACCCGGAGGTCTCCCCGGAGTCGGCGAGCTTCTCCAGGGCGTACTGGCGAACGGTCTCCAGCATCCGGTAGCGCGTCGGGCCGCCGGTGGTGTCGGCGCTGACCAGTGACTTGTCGACGAGCATCGTCAGCAGGTCCCGGATCTCGTACCCGGGTACCGACTCGTCCACGCACACCGCTTGTGCGGCAAGCAGATCGAAACCGCCCATGAAGACCGGGCAGCGACGGAACAGGATGCGCTCGGGTTCGGTGAGCAGATTGTGCGACCAG
The DNA here is from genome assembly GCF_056400845.1 of Mycobacterium sp. P4_H6. NCBI lineage: Bacteria > Bacillati > Actinomycetota > Actinomycetes > Mycobacteriales > Mycobacteriaceae > Mycobacterium > Mycobacterium sp. P4_H6. Next base: position 71,771 of record NZ_JBFUKN010000016.1, read on the forward strand.
TCCACCGAGGCGTGCAGGGTCTGCTGTCGGTGGGCGGCCGACCGGATGCCCCCCACCAACAGCCGGAACCGGTGTTGCAGGCCGTCGAGGATGTCGGCCAGGGACAGTGAGCGGACCCGGGCGGCGGCCAGCTCGATGGCCAGCGGTACGCCGTCGAGGCGCCGGCAGATCTCGGTGATGGTCGTCGCCGCGTCGGTGGTCACGATGAAGTCGGGATTGGCGGTGGTGGCGCGCTCGATGAACAGCTCGATGGCTTCGTCGTCGAGGGACAGTGACGGGACCCGCCACACCACCTCGCCGGGGACGCCCATCGGTTCCCGGCTGGTGACCAGGAATGTCAGGCCCGGGCAGGCGCGCAGCAGGTCCATGACGACGGTGGCACTGGCGTCGAGCAGGTGTTCGCAGTTGTCGAGCAGCACCACCAGATCACGGTCGCCGACGGATTCGATCAGGGTGTCGATCGTCGATCTGCCGGGGCGGTCGGGCGCTCCCAGGACACGTGCGACGGTGCTCGTCACGAGTGCCGGGTCGGTGATCGAGGACAGGTCCACGAACTTCGCGTCGTCGAAGCCGTCGACCACCTGCAGGGCCAGCCGGGTCTTGCCGGTGCCGCCCGCGCCGGTGAGGGTCACCAGCCTGCTCTGCTTGAGCAGGCGTGCCACCTCCTCGATCTGGTTCTGGCGTCCGACGAAGCTGCTGAGCTGCAGCGGCAGGGTGCGGCTGGCCGGCTGCTTGGCGGTCCGCAGTGCGGGGAAGCTGTTGCGCAGGTCCGGGTGGCACAGCTGGCTGACCCGCTCCGGCCGGTGCAGGTCACGCAGCGGGTAGGTGCCGAGGTCGGTGAACCAGGCCTCCGCGGGCAGGGCGTCCGCGACGAGTGCCTCGGTGGCTCCGGACACCACTGTCTGACCGCCGTGGGCGAGATCGCGCAGCCGGGCGGTGCGGTTGACGGTGGGGCCGGCGTAATTGGCGGCGTCGCGCATCTGCACCTCCCCGGTGTGGACACCGATGCGCAGGGTGATCGGCGCCAACTGGGCGAACTGGAAGTCCAGCGCGCATGCCACCGCGTCGGCGGGCCGCCGGAACGCGATCACGAAACTGTCGCCTTCGCCCTGCTCGAGGGGGCGGGCACCGCCGTGTACGGCGGTGAGTTGGGTGATCACGGTTTCCATCGTCGCGACGGCGGCGGCCATCTCGTCGGGCCGGGTCTCCCACAGCCGGGTGGAGCCTTGGACATCGGCGAGGAGCAGCGTCACGATGCCGGTGGGCAATTCGGTCATGGGCCGGCACCTCCCGCGTCGGAGTCTGGTTTCGACCATGGTGACACGCTTAAGTTGCACGCGCGTCAGAGCGGCTGGCGTCGCCCCGATCTGCACGCATCGCCGCGACGATGACTAATCCAATCCGTGCATTAGTTGGCACTGAATCGGTCTTGGACATGAATGGATCGGCGTCTTAGCGTTGGTGTCATGACTGCCACCCTCGCCAATCAGCTGACCGGCCAGATGATCATCGCGGGATCGCCCGTCAGCGGAAGCGGTGCCGAGATTCGCGGATTCGATCCCACCGCCGGTCAACCACTGGAACCTGCGTACCGGCACGGCGACAGCGCCGATGTGGAGGCCGCCGCCGCCGCGGCCGCCGCGGCATTCCCCGTCTACCGGGCCACCACGTCTGAGCAACGCGCCCAGTTCCTGGAGGCCATCGCCGCCCGCATCGAAGCGGTCAGTGAAACCTTGATCGCGCGGGCCGTCGCCGAGAGCGGTCTGCCCCAGGCCCGCATCACCGGCGAGGTCGGCCGCACCACCGGTCAGCTGCGGCTGTTCGCCGGGGTGCTGCGCGAGGGCAGCTGGAACGGTGCCCGCATCGACACCGCACTGCCCGACCGTGCCCCGCTGCCCCGCCCCGATATCCGTCAGCGCTTCATCCCGCTCGGCCCGGTCGCCGTGTTCAGCGCCTCGAACTTTCCGCTGGCCTTCTCCGTCGCCGGCGGGGACACCGCATCGGCACTGGCCGCCGGCTGCCCCGTGATCGTCAAGGGGCACGACGCGCATCCCGGCACCTCCGAGATCGTCGCCCGCGCCATCACCGAGGCCGTCGCCGAGAGCGGCCTGCCCGCCGGGACCTTCTCGCTGCTGTTCGGCACCGGTCAGAAACTGGGCATCGAACTGGTCACCGATCCGCGGATCAAGGCCGTCGGCTTCACCGGGTCCCGCACCGGCGGAACGGCTCTGGTCGCGGCGGCCGCCGCCCGCCCCGAACCCATCCCGGTCTACGCCGAGATGAGCTCCATCAACCCGGTGTTTCTGCTCGACGGGGCGCTGAGCACCCGTGGCGCCGAACTCGGCAAGGCGTTCATCGGCTCGCTCACCATGGGCTCCGGCCAGTTCTGCACCAACCCGGGCCTCGTCATCGCCGTCGACGGCCCCGGGCTGGACGCGTTCGTCGACGCCGCCAAGGAGGCCATCTCGGCCGCGCCGGCCACCCCGATGCTCACCCCGAACATCGCCCGCAGCTACGCATCCGGGGTCGAGTCACTCGCCGGGGCCGCCGAACTGGTCGCCCGCGGCACCGAGGGCAGCGAGACCTGCGGTCAGGCAGCTCTTTTCAGCACCGATGCGAACAGCTTCCTGGCATCCGAGGACCTGCAGGCCGAGGTATTCGGCTCGTCGAGCCTGATCGTGCGCTGCGCCGATGCCGCGGAGGTGGCCGTCGTCGCCCAGGGCATCGAGGGCCAGCTCACCGCCACCGTGCACGCCGATGACTCCGATGTCGATGCCGCAGGCGAGTTGCTGCCGCTGCTCGAACTCAAGGCGGGCCGGATCCTGTTCAACGGCTGGCCCACCGGCGTCGAGGTGTGCCACGCCATGGTGCACGGCGGCCCGTTCCCGGCCACCTCGGACTCCCGGACCACCTCGGTCGGTGCCCGCGCCATCGAGCGCTTCCTGCGCCCGGTCGCCTACCAGGACGTTCCGAATGCACTGCTGCCCAGCGCCATTGCCGACGGAAACCCCGATCGCCTGTGGCGCCGCATCAACGGCCAGCTTTCCCAATCCTGAACCACACCCACACCTGATCCGAAAGGCCCGCCCATGCGTCCCACCCTGCGCCCCGATTTCCAAGGCGTTCTGTTCTTCCCCGTCACGCCGTTCACCGAGTCCGGTGACGTCGATGTCGACGCCCTGACCGCGCACCTGACCAAGGGGCTTGAGGCCGGTCCCGGCGGGATCTTCATTGCCTGCGGCACCGGCGAATTCCACGCCATCGACGAGGACGAGTTCCGCGTCATCGTCGCCACCGCCGTCAAGGTGGTCGCAGGCCGCGTCCCGGTGTACGCCGGTGCGGGTGGGTCGGTGGCCCAGTCCAAGCGCTTCGCCGTCGCCGCTCAAGAGGCGGGCGCCGACGGTCTGCTGCTGCTGCCGCCCTACCTCGTCGAGGTACCGCAGCCCGGTCTGGTCGACTTCGTCGCCGCCGTGGCCGGGGCCACCGAGCTTCCGGTCATCGTCTACAACCGCAACAACGCGAAGTTCACCGAGGCCTCCGCCGTCGCCGTCGCCAAGATCCCCAACGTGATCGGATTCAAGGACGGCACCGGCAATTTCGATCAGGTCGCCCGTATCGTCGCCGCCGTCACCACTCAGGTGGACCCCGACTTCCTGTTCTTCAACGGGCTGCCCACCGCCGAGACCACGCAGCTGGCGTTCCGTGCCATCGGCGTCCCGCTGTACTCGTCGGCGACCTTCGCCTTCGCGCCCGACCTGGCGCTGGCCTTCTACAACTCGCTGGAATCCGGTAACACCGAGCTGACCAACGCGCTGCTCAACGCCTTCTTCATCCCGCTGGTGCAGTTGCGCGACACCGTCCCCGGCTATGCCGTCTCGCTGGTCAAGGCCGGCGTGACCATGGAAGGTGTGCCCGCCGGACCGGTGCGTCCGCCGCTGGTGATGCCGCACGCCGATGACCTGGCCCAGCTGAGCTCCATCATCGCCGCGGGCCGCGCGGTGCTGGCCGCGTCGTTGAGCGAGGCCGTCTAGACCATGGCGCCGATCAGGATCACCGGAGCCCGCATCACCCCGGTCGCGTTCGTCGACCCGCCGTTGCTGAACACGGTCGGGGTGCACCAGCCCTACGCGCTGCGCGCGATCATCCAGCTGGACACCGATGCGGGCCTGGTGGGCCTTGGTGAAACCTACGCAGACACCCGCCACCTGGCCCGGCTGCATGCCGCCGCCGAGGCGATCACAGGTCTGGATGTGTTCGCGCTCAACGAAATCCGCGCGGCAATCGCGGTTCGGCTGGCCGGTGATGACGCCGCCGTCGGCACCGCGGGCATGATCACCACCGCCAGCGCGGTGGATCAGGTGCTCTCGCCCTTCGAGGTGGCCTGCCTGGATGTGCAGGGCCACACGCTGGGCCGGCCGGTATCGGATCTGCTGGGCGGCAAGGTCCGTGACGCGGTGCCGTTCAGCGCCTACCTGTTCTACAAGTGGGCCGCGCACCCCGGCCAGGAGCCCGATCGCTTCGGCGAGGCACTGGACCCCGCGGGTCTGGTCGCCCAGGCCCAGCGCATCATTGGCGAATATGGTTTCACCGCAATCAAACTCAAGGGCGGGGTGTTCCCTCCCGAGGAGGAGATGTCGGCCATCGAGGCGCTGGCCGAAGCCTTCCCCGGCATGCCGTTGCGGCTGGACCCCAACGCCGCCTGGACCCCGCAGACCTCGGTCAAGGTGGCCTCCGGGCTGGCCGGCATCCTGCAGTACCTGGAGGATCCGACGCCGGGCCTGGACGGGATGGCCTCCGTGGCCAGTGAGTCGCCGCTTCCACTTGCCACCAACATGTGTGTGGTCGCGTTCGATCAGTTGGCCCCCGCCGTCGCCAAGGGATCGGTGAAAGTCGTTCTCTCCGATCACCATTACTGGGGCGGACTGCAGCGTTCCCGGCTGCTCGCCGGGATCTGCGAGACGTTCGGGCTGGGCCTGTCCATGCACTCCAACTCGCACCTGGGCATCAGTCTGGCCGCGATGGTGCACCTGGCCGGCGCGACACCGAACCTCACCTACGCGTGTGACACGCATTGGCCGTGGAAGACCGAAGAGGTCGTCAAGGACGGTGTGCTGCGCTTTGTGGACGGTTCCGTCCCGGTGCCCACCACGCCGGGCCTCGGCGTCGAAATCGACGAGGACTCGCTGGCCGCACTGCACGAGCAGTACCTGCGCTGCGGTATCCGCGATCGCGATGACACCGGCTACATGAAGACCGTCGACCCGAACTTCGAACTGGTCAGCCCGCGCTGGTAGGCCCTGGCTTTTTCCCGTCGCTTCGCTCGCCCCGTTACGGTGGGTGGATGGCAGACCCATCGGCCGTCGAAGCCGCCCACCCGCCGGAGTTACTGCTCAGCGTCGTCAACCGGGTGCTGAAGGTCGCCCTCAAGACCCCGCTCGGCGGCTACATCGGCGATTTCATGTTGGTGGCCTTCACCGGCCGCAAGACCGGGAAGCGGTATGCGACGCCGGTGAGCGCGCATGCACTCGACGGTGCCCTCTACGTCGTGCTGGAGGCGCAGTGGAAGTACAACTTCCGCGGCGGTGCCGACGCGCAGGTGTCCCACCGCGGCAAGACCCGCACCATGCACGGTGAGCTCATCACCGAACCCGCCACGGTCGCCGGCATCGCCGACCGGATCGCCAAGTCCTACAGCCCGAAAAAGGCGCAACGGCAGCTGGGGATGACGTTCCGCGACGGGGTGTATCCCACCCTGACCGAGTGGGAGGAATCCGTGCGCCGGGTGAAGATCGCGGCCATCAAACTCACGTGAGCACCGGGGCGCGGTCGGCGATGACGAACGTCGCGTCGGTGCGTGCCGGCGCACCGGGACGGGTCACGAACGGCAATGTCCGGAAGTCGGCCCGCAGTCCGTCGGCCGTGATGCGGGTGCGGACGTAGCCCCGGCGATTGCTGAAGTATTTGAGGTGCGGATTCTCCGGGAGAATCGCATCCACATCCGGGCGGGAGTCCGAGCCGTCCCCGCCCGAGGTGATCGATGATGTCACCAATTCCGTTGCCACCGGCCCCGATCGGGGATCGCTGATCTCGGCGGCCCAGTGTGAGTGCACATCGCCGGTGAGCACGACGGGATTGCGTACGCCGCCCAGCCCCGCGGTGATCCGGTCGCGGCAGGCGCCGTACCCGTCCCAGGCGTCGGCGTTGACACCGCGGCGCGGTCCCGCCACCACATCGAGCGGCGCAAAGAACACCTGCTGGCCCAGGATGTCCCAGCGGGACCGCGAATCCCGCAGGCCGGCGAGCAGCCAGCGTTCCTGATCGGGTCCGACCAGCGTGCGCCCCGGGGAAATCAGCTCCGGGCAGTCGGCGCCGTAGGCGTCGCCGCAGGCCTGATCGGTCCGGTACTGGCGGGTGTCGAGCAGGTGGAATGTCGCCAGGGCTCCCCACTGCACGCGTCGGTACAGCCGCATCCCGGTGCCCTGCGGTCGCGCCGACGGCCGCAGCGGCATGTTCTCGTAGTAGGCCTGCAGCGCCGCGGCGCGTCGGGCCGGGAAATCCGGTTGCGGCTCCTCGGGCACATCGGCGGCCCAGTTGTTGTCCAGTTCGTGGTCGTCGAACACCACCAGCCACGGTGCGGCGGCGTGCGCGGCCTGTAGGTCGGGATCGGTTTTGTACTGCGCGAAGCGCTGCCGGTAGTGGGCCAGCGTGACGGTTTCCGGTCCCACATGCCTGCGCACACCGCCGTCCTTGCCGGCGTACTCGTACTGGTAATCACCAAGGTGCACCACAAGATCCGGGTGGTCCTCGGCCAGTCTGCGGTAGCCGGTGAACCACCCCTGCTCGTAGTTCGAGCACGAGGCGAAACACATTGTCAGGGGCGCGAGTGCACCGGGTTGCGGTGCCGTGCGGGTCCGCCCGGTGGCCGAGATGTAGCCACCGGCGCGAAACCGGTAGAAATACTCGGTGCCCGGTCGCAGGCCGGCGAGTTCGATATGCACGGCGTGCGCCGATTCCGGTGTCGCCACGGTCATCCCGCGCCGTTCGATTCCGCGGAAGCGTTCATCTGTGGCGACCTCCCACTCGACATCGACCATCCGCCAAGGCATTCCGCCGAGGCCGTCGTCGGCCAACGGTACCGGTGCCAGCCGCGTCCAGATCACCACGCCGTCGGGGACCGGTTCCCCGGAAGCCACCCCGAGGGTGAACGGGTCGGAGGTCAGCTCGGCCCGGCCGAAGCCGACCAGCGGGATCGCCGCGACGGCCAGGGCCCCACCGAGCAGCGCACGGCGGGACAGATTCGTCGACACGGCGCAGTGTCAGATGCCGACCTTGCCCGCAGGTGACGCGCAGCTGTCCGGTGTCTCTCCGTCAGCCGTCATCTCGTGGTTGCCATGCCGCCGGCGCGCGCACCGCGTCGAAAAGCCGCACCAGCACATCCACCAGGTGCTCGCGGTCGACCTCGACATCGCCGAGCAGCACCGCGCCGATCGTGCTGATGACACCGCCGACCAGGAATTGGGAGACCAGCCGCAGATCGGTCGGTAGATCATCGGTCGGCAGGCCGGGATCACCGCTGGATGCCGTCGATGCCAGCATGCCGGCGAACCGGCTGGATTCCTGCAGACTGCGCCGGCCCAACGCCGGTGATGCGGTCGCCTCCAGCACCAGGATCCGGCCCTTGCGTGGGTCGGCGAGAATCAGATCCACCAATTCGGCCAGCACCGCGCGCGTTCTCGCCAGGTCGTCATCGGGCGCCCCGGCCAGCGCGGTGACCGAGCGGCGCGCGCTCTCCTCGATGACGGTGTCGTAGACGGCCAGATGCAGCGCCTCGATATCGGGGAAACTCTCGTAGAAGTAGCGCGCCGCGACCCCGGAGGCCTCGGTGACGCCCCGCACCGTGGTGCCCGCGATGCCGCGGGTGCCCATCAGTTCCAATCCCGCGGCGAGCAGCCGGGCCCGCCGTTCGGCCACCCGGTCGTCGGCGGTCTGCCCTCCGTACCGCCGGGTGACCATCGAACCATCTTGACACAGGGCATATGGGGCTGATTTCCTCAATCTGCACACAGGTGTTTCCTGTTTCGCGATGGGAGCTGAGATGGATCCGAAGCCGTGGGAACCCGGCCAACCACATCACGAGTTGGCCGCCGATGTGCGGTGGTGGATGGGGATGCCGTTGGCGTTCGGTCTGTTCGGACGGCTGGCGCTCGACCAGGTGGCCTACCGCAAGGTTGCCGCGGCCGTCGACGCCAGTGGGCGCTTCGCCGCCAATTTCACCGACCGTGGGCTGAACAGCTACCTGTGGAACGGCCCGCTGGCCTTCGGTGACGAGGCCGATCGCCACGCCGCCCAGGACCGGCTGAAGTCCAAACACGGTGCGGTGCACGGAGTCGGCAAGGGGGATTTCGAGGGCGAACGTTTCAGCGCGCTCGATCCCGCGCTGTGGAAATGGGTCGGCACCACGTCGCTGAACATCTTCTACGCCGGCTACGTCGCGGTCTACGGCAAGGACCTGACCACCGAACAGCGCGAGATCGTCTACCGAACGGTGTGCGCGATGGCCGATGTCGGGCTGCCCAGCACGGCATCGGAAGTGCCGCCGACGGTGGCCGAGATGCAGGCCTACTACGACGAGGTCGCGGCCACCGAATTGGCGGCCAACCCGTTCCTGCTGTGGGCCGCCGACCAGTTCGGCGCACCGCCGGTGCCGACGTTGTTCGGCCCGCACTGGCTGCACCAGATCATCGCGCCGGTCTGGCGGTTGGCGGCCCCGGCGATGGCGCGGCCCGCCCGCATCTGCGCCGAGTCGACCACGCACCCGACGATGATGGAACTGCTGGGCAGCAGCTGGAACTCGCGCAAACAGCTCGAGTTCGCCTGCTACCGGGCCTCCATCCGGGCCGCGCGGCGCTGGCTGCCGAAGTGGGCGCTGCTGGAACCGATGGCCTATAACCGGTACCGCTACGAGCAGCTGCGCGCCTTCCACCACAAATACGAGTTGGAGTCCTTCGCGCCCGCCGCGAGCTAGACTGATGCACTGCTGACGTCCCGCATCGGTGCGGTGATACGAGGAGTGCATGGATGTTCTCACTGGCCCGGCTGTCCTGCTTCATCGCCGTCGCCGAGGAACTACATTTCGGCCGCGCCGCCGAACGCCTGCACATGACCCAGCCGCCGCTGAGCCGTCAGATCCAGCAGCTGGAAACCGAACTCGGGGTGCAGCTCATCGACCGCACCACCCGGTCGGTCACCCTGACCCCGGCCGGGGTGGCCTTCCTGCCCGACGCACGCCGCATCCTGCAGCTGGCCGAGAGCGCCGCGCTCACCGTGCGGCGGGTACCGGCGGGGGACCTGGGCACGGTGGTGGTCGGATTCACCGCGGCCTCCGCGCACGCGGTGCTGCCGCGCCTGCTCGAACAGACGCGCAGCATCCTTCCCGATGTGAAACTCGAACTGCGCGAGATGGTTTCATCGGTACAGGTCGAGGCGCTGATGAGCGGCGAGATCGACCTCGGGATGGCGCGGCCGCCCCTGAAGCGGCCGGGGATCGTGTCCCGTCCGTTGCTGCACGAGCAGTTGGTGGCCGCACTGCCCGCCGGGCACCCGCTCACCGAACAGGGCCGCCAGCTCACCCTCAACGATCTCGACGGCCAGGACTTCGTGATGTATTCACCGGTGCAGGCCCGCTATTTCAACGAACTGCTGATCAGCACGTTCACCATCGCCGGTGCGACGCCGCGCTTCGTGCAGTTCGTCACCCAGGTGCACACCATGCTGGTGCTGGTGCGTTCCGGAATCGGGATTGCCCTGGTGCCCGCCTCGGCGGCGACGCTGCATCCCGAGGGGGTGGTGTTCCGGACCATCGGGGCGTTCCGGGAGCGCCCGGTCGAACTCGATGCCGCCTGGCGCGGGGACAGCACCAACCCGGCGCTGCTGCGGCTGTTACGGGATGTGCTGCCTGCCCGCGAGTGGACCACCGATGACCTGGTCGAACAGGTCATCGGCTGACCGCGGCTAGCGCCGCAGCGAGCCGGGGGGCATGTCCACGCCGATCTCGTCGCAGATCGGGCCGATGATGATCAGCGAGCCACGAGGGCTGCAGAACGGGGTACCCGGCGGCAGCGGCTGCGGGGCGGACGGGGTGAGCTCCGGGGGAGTGATGTCCGCGGAGATGAAGCTGTCGGCGGCCGACCCGTCGGGGTAGACCATCCGCACGTTGCCCTGCCCGAACGGCACCGTGAAGTAGGTGTGGCACACACTCATGTCCCAGCGGATCTCCTGGAACGGCAGGGCCTGGCCCGGGCACCACTGGGTGGTCGGTGCGGTGTACGGCCCGGCGGCCGCGATGCCGGCGCCCACGCCGAGCCCGGCTGCACCCACGGCGGCAGCCACCACGGCCACCTTCGTCAATCTCCTGATCTCGCTCATCTGGATCATTCCCTTCGCTGGGCCGTGCCCAGGCGGGCTTGCCGATGAAAGGAAGTACAGCGCAGCGGGACGGCTACCGATCCCAAAAATGCAAAGAGAGCTGCCTAGACACGGGCCCCGGGCTGCAGCACCGGGGTGACCAGTCGGCCGGTGGCCAGGAACTCGTCGAGGTTGCGCAGCGTGAGGTCCTCCATCGCCGCGCGGGTCTGCACGGTGCCGCTGCCGACATGGGGGAGCAGCACCACGTTGTCCATCCCGAGCAACTCGGCCGGGACGTTGGGCTCGTCGGCGAACACGTCGAGCCCGGCGCCGGCCAGCCGGCCGTCGCGCAGCGCGGCAACCAGGGCGACCTCGTCGACGACGCTGCCGCGGGCGATGTTGATCAGGTAGCCGTCCGCACCGAGCGCGTCGAGGACCGCGCCGTCGACCAGCTTGCTCGTGGAACTGCCGCCGGCGGCGGCGATCACCAGCACGTCGACCTGCTGCGCGAGTTCCACCGGTGACCCCACGTAGGTGTACGGCGACTCGGTGACCTCACGGCGGTTGTGATAGCTGATGGTGCACCCGAAGGCACTGAGCCGCTTGGCAATTGCGCCACCGATGCGGCCCAGTCCGATGATCCCGACCCGGGTGTTGCTCACCTGCCGGGTCAGCGGGTAGTTGCCGTTGACGGGCCACTGCCCGGCCCGCACATAGCGGTCGGACGCGGAGAACTGCCGCATGGTGTCGATCAACAGGCCCACCGCGGTGTCGGCGACGCAGTCTGTCAGGACGTCGGGGGTATTACTCACCCCGACGCCCCGAAGTGCAGCGGCATCCACATCGGTGGTGTCGTAGCCGACGCCGAAGTTCACCACCGCGCCGAGGCGGGGCAACTCGGCCATCAGCGCGGCATCGACGCCGGTGCGGCCGGACGTGACGACGGCGGTGATATCGGCGCCGGGGCCGGCGAGGAACCCGGCGCGCGCGGCCGCATCGTCGGGGAGGGTCTGCGCCCCGTAACGGGTGCGCAGGGTCTCGGCCAGAGACGGCTTCAGGGGGCCGACCTGCAGGACCCTGGTGTCGGAAGAAGATGAAGAGGTGTCGGGCATGTGGGCTGCTCCTTCGCTGCTCACTACGTACGGTATTGAGACCTGCGGATACCTGTCCAACACGGAAATAGCATGGGTTAATGCAGAACCCGCATGACTAGGCAATCGTGAGCCGTTCCCGGGTATCAAAGGCCCGTGCGGCCCCCTAAAGTGCCTGATCACTGGCCATTTCGGGTGGGTACGTCCAGCCCCGGGCGGATGCGCAGAACCGCTCAGCGGCCCATTTCGGGCGGTTGACGGTGTCCGAGAGCCGCTCTTACGGTGTGTCTACCGTCACAAGTGATGTCCACATACGTAGACGTCACTGCCGATGATCGCAGGTAGTACAGCCCACACCCTTGATCTGGAGGTCCCGATGGCCGCGACAGTTGCCCGAGCCTCGCTGCGCCGGCTCGCACTTCTCACCAGCGCAGCGGTGCTGGCCGCCGGATGCAGCGTCGCCAACACCGGTAGCGGTGGTTATGACCCCGAGACCTTGCGCATCGTGCTTCCCCAGGAGCCGCCCACGCTGGAACCGTGCGAGGGCTCGCTGACATCCACCGGCATCGTGACCCGCTCCAACATCACCGAGCCGCTGGCCGAGCGCGATTCCACCACCGGCGATCTGCTGCCGCTGCTGGCCACCGGATGGGAGCAGACGTCTGCCAACGAGTGGACCTTCACGCTGCGCGACGGTGTGACCTTCTCCAACGGCGCACCGTTCACCTCCGCCGACGCCGCGTTCTCGATCGACCGCGCGGTCAACTCCGACCTGCAGTGCAACGTCGACGGTTACGTCTTCGGCGATGAGGTGCTGGCCCTGCAGACGCCCGACGAGCACACCGTCGTGGTCGGCACCACCGAGCCCGATCCGATTCTGCCGCTGCGCATCTCGTTCGTCGAGATGGTTCCGGTGACCACCAGCATGACCGAGAAGGTCCGTGAGCCCATCGGCACCGGACCGTACGCGATCGAGCGCTGGGATTACGGCCAGAAGCTCACCCTGGCGCGCAACCCCACCTACTGGGGCACGCCGCCCGCCTTCGCGCGCGCCGAATACAAGTGGCGCAGTGAGGGAAGTGTGCGCGCAGCGATGCTCACCAACGACGAGGTGGACATCGCGACCGGGCTCGGACCCGAGGACGGGGCCGGAGATCTCGGTGTGCCCTTCCAGAACAACGAGACCACCGCGCTACGTATCACCGGCGCCGAGGCACCGCTGAACGACATGCGGGTGCGCCAGGCCATCAATTACTCGGTCAATCGCACCGGCATCGTGAAGGCGTTGTTCCGTGGGCTCGGCGAGCCCGCGGCGCAGCTGATCCCCGAAGGTGTCGTGGGTTTCAACTCCGATCTCCAGCTGTGGCCGCACGACCCCGAAAAGGCCCGCCAACTCGTCGACGAGGCGCGGGCCGACGGGGTCCCGGTGGACCGCCAGATCCGCTTGATCGGCCGCAACAGCCAGTTCCCCGGCGTCACCGAGACCGTCGAGGTGATCCAGAGCGAGCTGGCCGACGCCGGCCTCAACGTCAAGATCGAGATGATGGACACCGCAGCCCAGCTGGAATACCAGCTGCAGCCGTTCCCGGCCAATGCCGGACCGTTCCTCGCACTCATCCAGCACGGCAACCAGGCCGGTGACGCCGCCTTCTCCGTCGACCAGTACATGCGCTCGGACGGAGCCCAGAGCGCTTTCGGTACACCCGCTTTCGATGAGCAGATTGCTGCGGCCGGCAGGCTCACCGGAGAAGCGCGCCAACAGGCCTACGCCCAGATCTTCGCCGACGAACCGGAGAAGATCATGCAGTTCGCCTATATCGCCCACATGCGGGGCATCCTCGGCAAGTCTCCCCGCGTGGACTATGAACCGAACCCGGCGACCGGCGACGAAATGTTGCTGGCCACGATGACGCACGCCTCATCCGACCGCACCGACCAGTCCTGACAGTCAGCATCCTCTTCTGAAGGGTCACACCCGTTATGTTCTCCTTCGTTCGACGCCGGATGTACACCAGCGCACTACCGTTGGTGATCGTGCTCCTCGGAGTGTTCCTGCTTGCCAGGCTCACCGGCGACCCCACCAACCTGTACCTGCCCGAGTCCGCGACACCCGATCAGCGCCAGGCCTTCGCCGACGCCAACGGATTCAACGACCCGCTGATCGTCCAGCTCTTCGACTACTTCAAGGGCATCATCCACCTCGATTTCGGAACCTCGCTGCGCACCGGCGAATCCGCCTCCGAGATGGCGCTGCGCGCCTTCCCCGCCACCCTGCAGCTGGCCTTCGTCACCATGCTGCTCGCGATCATCGGCGCCGTCGTCATCGGCTGCTGGGCCGCCTACCGGCCCAACTCGCTGGCCGACCGGTTCTCCAGCCTGCTGTCCATGACCGCGGCATCGATCCCCGACTTCTGGTTCGCCATCACCGGCGTCTGGTTGTTCTCGGTGCTGATGGGATGGCTGCCCACCTCGGGTACCGACGCAGGGATGCTGTCCTGGATCCTGCCGATCGCCACCTTGATGATCCGGCCGCTCGGCGTGTTGACGCAGGTGGTGCGCGGAGCCATGGTGTCGGCTCTGTCGGCTCCCTATGTCCGGTTGGCACGGAGCAAGGGCGCCAGCGACTTCCGCGTCGTCACCCACCACGCGCTGCGCAACGCCGCCGCCCCCGCCCTCACCGTCGCCGGTGACCTCGCCGTCGGCCTGATCAACGGCGCCGTGGTGGTGGAGGCCATCTTCGGCTGGCCCGGTATCGGCAAGCTGATGATCGACGCCATCCTGCAACGCGACTTCGCGGTGCTGCAGGCAGCAGTACTGCTCACCGCTGTCAGCATCTTCATCCTCAACATCGCCATCGACGCCTGCTACGCGCTGCTCGACGCACGCGTCCGGGAACCGGCCAAGGTTTAAGGAAAAACAGATGACTCAAATCGATCTGGTACCGGTCAAGCCCACCACCGCCATCGTCGGAGAGCCGGCATCGCGCAAGGCATCCGGCCGCTCGGTATGGTTCCGGATGCTGGTCAACGACCGGGTGGCGGCCGTCGCGGCCACCGTCCTCGGCCTCGTTGCGCTGACCGCGCTGTTCGGTCCGATGCTGGTCGGCGATCTCGCCACCGACATCGACCTGGACAACTCCAACCAGGCGCCCTTCACCCTCGCCCACGGCTGGGCCAACGTGCTGGGCACCGACCCACTGGGCCGCAGCATGCTGGCCCGACTCGTCGTCGCCTGTCAGACCACTCTGTCGGTGGCCATTCCTGCCGTGGTTATCTCGGCCGTCGTCGGATCGATCATCGGCATGTGGGCGGGCTACTACCGCGGGTGGCGCGAGACCGTCGCGATGCGGGTGGCCGACGTCATCATGAGCTTCCCGTCGCTGCTGCTCGCCGTCGTGGTGCTCTACGTGTTCTCCCCGAGTGCGGCCAACATCGTTGCGGTGCTGGCGATCACCCGCATCCCGGTCTACCTGCGCACCGCGCGCGCCGAGTCCGCCGAGCTGTCCACCCGGGTGTTCGTCGACGCGGCCCGCACCTTCGGCGCCAGCGGCACCTCGATCATCACGCGGCACGTGCTGCCGATCGTCCTGCCCACCCTGTTGACGGTGGCCACCCTGGACTTCTGCTACGTGATGCTGGCCGAGAGCTCACTGAGCTTCCTGGGCATCGGCATTCAGCCCCCCGACGTCAGCTGGGGCCTGATGGTCGCCCAGGGCCGCACCTACCTGCACACCGCATGGTGGCTGTCCTTCCTGCCGGGCCTGGCCATCGTCATCACCACAGTTTCGGCCACCATCCTGGCGGCCTGGGCACGTATCGCCACCGATCCCGCCCAGCGGTGGCGGCTGACTGTTCCGCAGAAGCGACTGTCCCGCTTCGCCAAGTCCGGAAAGGCTCTCTAGATGACTGCTGTCGCTGAACACCCGCCCGTGGACCGGACGGACGCCGACCCCGCCCTGCGGGTGGAGGATCTCACCGTCGACATCCGCACCATCGCCGGCACCGTCCGCGCCGTCGACCACGTCACCTTCGCCGCCCGCAGCGGTGAGACGCTGGCGCTGCTAGGCGAATCCGGCTGCGGCAAGTCGATGACCGCCACCGCGCTGGTGGGCCTGCTGGAACCTGTCGCGCAGGTCGTCGACGGATCGGCCACCATGGCCGGCGTCGACCTGATGGCGGTCGATCGCAAGAAGCGCCGCGAGATGGCCGGACCCGAACTCGCGATCGTCTTCCAGGACGCGCTCACCGCGCTCAACCCGCTCTACACCGTGGGCACCCAGCTCGCCGAGCCGTTCCGCATCCACCACGGGATGAAGGCCAAGGAAGCCAAACGCCGGGCCATGGAACTCATGGTGCGCGTGGGCATCCCGCAGCCCGAGGAGCGGATGAAGGCCTACCCGCACCAGTTCTCCGGCGGTATGCGGCAGCGCCTGCTCATCGCGATGGCCGTCGCGCTGAACCCGAAGGTGCTGATCGCCGACGAGCCGACCACCGCGCTGGACGTCACGGTGCAGGCCCAGATCATGGCGCTGCTCAAGAGTCTGCGCACCGAGTACGACATGGCCGTCGTGCTGATCACCCACGACCTCGCGCTGGTCGCCGAGGAGGCCGACCGGGTCGCGGTGATGTACGCCGGCAGCATCGTCGAAACCGGATCGGTGGCCGAGGTTTTCGGTGATCCGAAGCATCCCTACACGAAGGGTCTGCTGGACTCGGTGCCCGTCGCCGCCGAACGTGGCGCCGAACTGAAATCCATCGGCGGCTCACCGCCGGATCTGCACTCCATCCCGTCCGGCTGCGTCTACCAGGACCGCTGCCCGCTGGTCCGCGATATCTGTCGCAGCACCCGCCCGGCTCTGCAGGACGTCGGCAGCCGGCGCAAGTCCGCATGCCATTTCCCCGGGGAGGTTTCACATGCCTGAGAATCACGAGGCCGAGCAGGTGCTGTCGGTCCGCGACCTGACCAAGTCGTTCCGGGTGTCCGGCGGTAAGAAGCTGCGCGCCCTGGACGGTATCAACCTCGACCTGGCCCGCGGCGAGACCCTGGGCCTGGTCGGTGAATCCGGCTGCGGCAAGTCGACACTGGCCCGCACCCTGATGATGCTCGAACGCCCGGACTCCGGATCGGTCACCTTCGACGGTATCGATCCGTTCGGTCTGAAGGGCAAGGACCTGCTGAAGTTCCGCCGCCGCGTGCAGATGGTGTTCCAGGACCCCTACGCCTCGCTGAACTCCCGGATGACCGCGGCCGAGATCATCGCCGAGCCGTGGCGCACCCACAAGACGCTGTACAGCTCGCGCGCGGACCGGGACATGCGGGTCCGTGGTCTGCTCGACCTGGTCGGCCTGGGTGCCAAGGCCTTCGGCAAGTACCCGCAGGAGTTCTCCGGCGGTCAGCGTCAGCGCATCGGCATTGCGCGGGCGCTGGCGCTCAACCCCGAGGTCATCATCTGCGACGAACCGGTATCCGCGCTCGACCTCTCGGTGCAGGCACAGGTCCTCAACCTGCTCAACGATCTGCAGCAGGAACTGAAGATCTCCTATGTCTTCATCTCGCACGACCTGTCGGTGGTGCGCCACGTCGCTGACCGGGTGGCCGTGATGTACCTCGGCCGGATCATCGAAAACGGCCCGACCGAAGCCGTTTTCGACCGAGCGTCGCACCATTACACCTCGGCGCTGATGTCGGCGGCCCCGAAGTTGCGCGACGAACAGCGCGGCGAGCGCATCCTGCTCAAGGGCGAGGTGCCCTCACCGCTCAACCCGCCGTCAGGATGCCGGTTCCGCACCCGGTGCGCGGCCGCCACCGACATCTGCGCCGAGCAGCGCCCGCCGTTGTCGCTGGATGTGCTGGTGCCCGGACACGCCGCCGAGTGCCATCATCCCCGGATCGACGAGCAGCAGTCGGCATTGTCCAACGCGTGATCGGGGTGATGGCGGGCGAGCGAAGCGACGGGAAATGACCAGCGTCCTGGGATACGCGATCGTGGCGATCGCGGTCCTTTTCGCGTCCTGCCTGCAGGGGTCCATCGGGTTCGGCATGGGCATGCTGGCCGCGCCGGTGGTCGCCATCGTGGATCCCGGTCTGGTGCCGGGCACGCTGATCATGCTGGCGACCCTGCTCACGCTGATGGTCGTGATCAAGGAACGCGGCTCGATCGACGTGTCCGGTGCCGGCTGGGCACTGTTGGGACGGGTTCCCGGCACGGTCGCCGGGGCCCTGTTGCTCGCCGCGATTCCCGAGCACACCCTGGCCATCCTGATCGCCGCCGTCGTGATCGGCGGTGTCGCGGTGACCGGGCTGGGCTGGGTGCCCGCACCGCGTCGGCGCAATCTGGTGCTGGCCGGGGCGACCTCGGGTGTGCTGGGCACCGCGACATCCATCGGCGGCCCGCCGATGGCGCTGGTCTGGCAGCGCAGTGAGGGTCCCGAACTGCGGGGGACGATGAGCAGCTTCTTCCTGATCGGTTCAGTGATGTCGATCGCCATGCTCACCCTGACCGGTGCCGTCGACCGGCACACCGTGGCGATGTTCGGTGTGCTGATACCGGCCGCGCTGCTGGGGTATGTGTTGTCCCGCTACGCAAACCGCATCCTCAATCCGATTCGCCAGCGGTGGACCGCCATCACGGTCTCCATGATCGGCGCGGTGGTCCTCATCATCCAACAGACGGGTCTGCTATGAGCGAATCCACCGCGCGCGCAGGCGTGAAATCGGCCGTCCGCACCGTCGAGTTGCTGGAGTATCTCGCCGCCCGGCAGGACAAGCCCGCGCGGATCCGCGAGATCAGCGAGGCGCTGGACATGCCGCGCAGCAGTGCCCATGCGCTGCTGCGCACCCTGATGGCCCAGGGCTGGGTGCGGTGCGATGACACCGGTGCGTTGTACGGGATCGGCATCCGGGCACTGCTGGTGGGCACCAGCTATCTCGACGGCGATCCGTACCTGCCGATGATCGCGCCGTTCCTGGACGACCTGCGCACCGACTGGGGCGAAACCTTCCACCTGGGCCGCCTCGATGGCACCGACATCGTCTATCTGGCCACCCGCGAGTCCCAGCAGTACCGGCGAGCCGCCAGCCGGGTGGGCCGGCGGCTGCCCGCGCACGCCACCGCCCTCGGCAAGGCTCTGCTGGCCGAAAGGGTGGGGGCCGAGCGCCGCAGTCATCTGCCCGGCGAGCTGATGGCGCTGACGCCGAGCACCCTCACCTGCCACGACGAACTCGACGACGCCCTGGAGACCGTGCGCATCCGCGGCTATGCCACCGACGACGAGGAGAACACCGCGGGTCTGCGGTGCTTCGCGGTGGCGTTGCGCTACACCTGGCCCGCCCAGGACGCCATCAGCGCCTCGGTGCCGGTGTCCCGGCTCACCGGCGAGCGCGAGCGGGCGTTGGTCGAGGCGCTGTGCGCGGTGGGCGACAAGGTGACCCGGGTGCTGCGGCCTGTCGCCAACGGTGACAAGTGGTTTGGGTGATGAGGGTGTCCGGCCAGGTGGGCCATATCAGTGTTGGATCAATTGATGCGATAACAGTGTTGGACGTGCATCAACCGCAATTTATAGGCTGGCAGATATGAGCGTTCAGACCCCGATTGTCACCGAGATGCGGGTCGTCCCCATCGCCGGCCACGACAGCATGCTGCTGAATCTCAGCGGTGCGCACGGCCCGTTCTTCACCCGGAACCTGGTGATCCTGAAGGACTCCGACGGCAACACCGGTGTCGGAGAAGTCCCCGGCGGCGCGGCCATCCAGACCACACTCGAGGACGCCCGCCCGCTCGTCGAGGGGCGCGGCATCGGCGCCTACAACGCGGTGCTTGCCGACATCAGGCGCACCTTCGCCGACCGCGACTCCGGTGGCCGCGGCGCCCAGACCTTCGATCTGCGGATCACAGTGCACGCGGTCACCGCAGTGGAATCGGCGATGCTCGACCTGCTCGGTCAGCATCTCGGCGTGTCGGTGGCCGCCCTGCTCGGCGACGGACAGCAGCGGGACCGGGTGCAGGCCCTGGGATATCTGTTCTTCGTCGGTGACCGCAACCGCACCGATCTGGCCTACCGCGGCCCCGCCGATGAGGATTCCGGCGCCGATGACTGGCTGCGGATCCGGCACGAGGAGGCGATGACCCCGGAAGGCGTGGTACGCCTGGCCGAGGCGGCCCGGGAACGTTACGGCTTCCGCGATTTCAAGCTCAAGGGCGGCGTGCTGCCCGCCGCGGACGAATCCAAGGCCGTCATCGCGTTGGCCGACCGGTTCCCCGACGCCCGGATCACGTTGGACCCCAACGGCGGATGGCTACTCAAGGACGCCATCACCACCTGCCGGGAGCTCACCGGGGTGCTGGCCTACGCCGAGGATCCGGTGGGACCCGAGGGCGGCTTCTCCGGCCGCGAGGTGATGGCCGAGTTCAAGCGGGCCACCGGACTGCCGACCGCCACCAACATGATCGCCACCGACTGGCGTGAGATGGGCCATGCCATCCGCTCCGGCGCGGTCGACATCCCGCTGGCCGACCCGCACTTCTGGACCATGGGTGGTTCCGTGCGCGTCGCCCAGCTCTGCGATGCGTGGGGACTGACCTGGGGGTCGCACTCCAACAACCACTTCGACGTTTCACTGGCGATGTTCACCCAGGTGGCCGCCGCGGCGCCCGGCGACATCACCGCCATCGACACGCACTGGATCTGGCAGGACGGGCAGCGCATCACCAAGGAGCCGTACCGGATCGTGGACGGTTACCTCGACGTACCTGCCGCGCCGGGCCTGGGTATCGAACTCGACGAGGAACGGGTGGCCGCTGCGCACGAGCTGTACCTGGCCGAGGGGCTAGGCGCCCGCGATGATGCCGTGGCCATGCAGTATCTGATTCCCGGCTGGAGCTTCGACAGCAAACGCCCCTGCCTGCAACGTCACTCGTGAAGATGAAAGTTCTCATCGGCGATCGCAACCTGGTCCCGCACCGCCGCCGCTTCGAAGCCGCCCTCCCACCGGAGGTCAAGACGATCTGGGCCGGCGGCGATATCAGCCCGGACCGGTTGCGCGAGGCGCAGGTCTTCGTCGGCGGCCTGTTCACCGCGGAGATGGCGGCCATCGCCGAGAAGCTGCGGTTGGTGCACGTGGCCGGTGCCGGCACCGACCGGGTCGCCTTCGACGCGCTCGGTGCTGACGTCTTGGTGGCCAACACCTTTCACCACGAGCGTTCCATTGCCGAGTTCATCCTGGCCGCCGCCATCATGCTGCGCCGCGGCTTCCTGCAGCAGGACCGTGCGCTGCGCAGCGGGGTGTGGGCCAGTTCGGTCTATGACGACACCATCGCCCAGCCGCCGACCCTGCACGGAGCCCGGATCGGTTTCGTCGGGTTCGGTCATATCGGTCAGCAGAGCTGGAAGCTGTTGAGCGCCTTGGGCTGCCAGGGTGCCGCGGTCACCGGATCGGGACGGGTTCGCGACGGCGCGGGGTTGGTGTGGGCCGGTGACGTGTCCCGGCTCGATGACCTTGCCCGAGAATCGGACGTGCTGGTGGTGTCGGCACCGCTGACCCGGGAGACCACCGGCATGATCGGCCGCCCCCAGCTCAGCGCGCTGGGGCCCGACGGCGTGCTGATCAACGTCGGGCGCGGCCCGCTGGTCGACGAGAACGCGCTGTACGACGCGCTGCTCACCGGCCGCGTCGGGGCCGCCGCCATCGACGTCTGGTATCGCTACCCGGACGCCGCAAACCGTACCGGCGCGCCGTGCCCACCCAGTGAGCTGCCGTTCGCCGAGTTGCCGAACGTGTTGATGACCCCGCACGCTTCCGGGGTCACCGCCGACACCTTCAAGGGCAGAGGCGACGATATCGCCGCCAACATCGGGCGGTTGCTGCGAAACGAGCCGCTGCAGAACGTGGTTCAGCCCAGCACGTCGTAGATGAGCCGGAAGTAGCGGTCGGTCCGCGCGGAGCCCTCGATCCCGGGGCCCATCTTGTTCATCACGTAGGCGATGGTGGTGCGACGGTCCGGGTTCATGGATTGCCATGACCCGCCCCAGCCGCCCCAGAAGCAGATCTTGCCGTCCGGGATGTATCCGATGGCGGGGCTCGGCAGGCCGAATCCGAGACCCATCCGGAGGTGGTGGCCGGCGAGCACCAGGTCGGGTCCCTCGATCTCGGTCTCGAAGATGCGCTCCACGGTCTGCGGTTTCAGCAGTTGCACGCCGTCGACGGTGCCGCCCAACGAGACCGCCGAGAGGATCTTGGCCAGTGCGCGGGCGTTGGTGTGACCGTTGGCGGCGCCGATATCGGCGGCCCGCCACGCCGCGGAGTTGGCGATCAGCGGGTCGGGCGCAGGCCCGGTGAACGTCTTGATCATCTGCTCGCTCCACTGCTCGAACGGCGGGATGCCCTCGAATGAGTCTGCGGGCGCGATGATCTCGGCGATGCGGGCGTCGTCCTGCGGTGCCGCACCGATCTGGAAGTCCACGCCCAGCGGCCCGGCGATCTCCTCGGCGACGAACCGCTTCAACGTCCGGCCGGTGACCCGGCGCACCACCTCGCCGATCAGGTGCCCGTGGGTCAGGGCGTGGTAACCGGTGGCCGTGCCCGGTTCCCACCACGGCGCCTGCGCGGCGAGCATCGAGGTGGACCGGTCCCAGTCGAGTACGTCCTCGGGGGTCACCGGCTGCTCCCACGCCGACAGCCCCGACGAGTGGGTGAGCAGATGGCGGAACTCGATGTGCTGTTTGCCGTTCGCGCCGAACTCCGGCCACACCTCGGCCACCGGGGTGCGTGCGTCGATCAGCCCGCGGTCGATGAGCATCAGCCCGGCCAGCGCGGTGATGTTCTTGGTCGATGACCAGACGTTGACGATGGTGTCGGCCGTCCACGGTGTGCTGCGGGCCGCATCGGTGTGCCCGCCCCAGATATCCACCACCAATTCGCCGTCGACATCGATGGCGATCGCGGCGCCGCACTCCTCGTCGGTCGCGATGGCCTGGTCCAGTGCCTCGGCGAGTGGGGCGAATTCCGGCGCGAAGTGGCCGTCGATGTTTCCCATACCCGACATCATGCGCCGGGCGGGGCCTACCAGTTGTGGTATCCGCCTTCGGGACCCAGCATCCGTTCCAGCCGGCTGCGCCCGATCTTGGCGAGCTCGTTGCGCAGGATCTTGCGTTCCATCTCGACCTCGTGGTGCATGCGGTTCGACAACGCGCTCAGCACGTCGCCGGCGCAGTGCCCGTCGACGAACATCACGAAGGGGAAGCCGTACCGGCCCACATAGCTGCGCGATGCGGCGCCCAGTTCCGTCATCGTCGCGGCGTCGTCGTCCCACACCGAGCACTGCTCGGAGGCG
Source organism: Mycobacterium sp. P4_H6 (assembly GCF_056400845.1). Taxonomy (NCBI): domain Bacteria; kingdom Bacillati; phylum Actinomycetota; class Actinomycetes; order Mycobacteriales; family Mycobacteriaceae; genus Mycobacterium; species Mycobacterium sp. P4_H6. The sequence continues at coordinate 94,595 of NZ_JBFUKN010000016.1, forward strand.
GAACGGACACTTCGGGGTCGCCGTCCGACGTCGGGGCAGGTGTCGAGGATCTGATCGACGGCGGCTTCGGGGAGTTCGAACAGCAGCGCGTCCGCGCGACGGAAGAGGGCGTCGTGATCGGGGTAGGCACGTCCCCTGACCAGTTCACGGGCCATCGCGTAGCTGTTGCAGCACTCGTAGAGCGCATGCACGGCCTTGCGTTCGGGCAACGTGTTGAACACGTCCAGGCCGATTCCTTGATGCAGCAGCACACACCCATGATCAAAGGGCCAGGACACGCCCGGGTTACCGCGTGTTACAGCGGTGCTAAATCAATTCCCGCGATCAGTGACCGTCGGCCTTGAACCGCTCGATCGAACGCTGCAGCTCGGCCTCGGCCTCTTCGCGACCCGCCCAGTCGGCGGCCTTCACGAACTTGCCCGGCTCCAGGTCCTTGTAGTGGACGAAGAAGTGCTTGATCGCTTCCAGCTCGAACGGCGGGACATCGGCGAGATCCTGGATGTGGTCCCAGCGCGGATCGCCCGCGGGCACGCACAGCAGCTTGTCGTCGCCGCCGGCCTCGTCGGTCATCTTGAACATCGCGACCGGGCGGGCCTCGACGATGCAGCCCGGGAACACCGATTCGGGCAGCAGCACCAGAGCGTCCAGCGGGTCGCCGTCCTCGCCGAGGGTGTCTTCGAAGAATCCGTAGTCGGCGGGGTAACCGAACGACGTGTAGAGATACCGGTCGAGCTTGACGCGGCCGCTCTCGTGGTCCACTTCGTACTTGTTGCGCGAACCCTTGGGGATCTCGATGACGACGTCGAACGACACCGGCGTTGCTCCTTCGGCTGGCTTGGTCTGGCGGGTCCACATTAGAGGAGCGATACGCTGCACGTTATGCGGCCCGGGAGATGGCGCCGATCCACCCACCTGGTGATCGGCCTGGTGGTACTCGTGCTGGTGGCTGCCGTGGTCGGGGTTGCCGCGGTGGTCACATCCACCCGTACCTCGGCGAACAAGGCGCTGCCCGAACAACCCGCCGCCGTGGCGGCCGCGCCGGGAGTCCGCCCGCTCGGCGAGGCCACCACCGAACCGACCCCGAAGGGCCTCGCCGCCACACTGGCCGCGGCGCTGGCCGACCCGAACCTGGGCATGCTGACCGGCCGGATCACCGACGCCGACGACGGCACCGAATTGTGGGAGCAGGGCGAGCGCATCCCCATGCAGCCTGCGTCGACGAACAAGGTGCTCACC